>NC_015146.1 GCF_000189535.1 Pseudarthrobacter phenanthrenivorans Sphe3 | reverse complement strand
ACGCGCTGGAACTGCCCGGCGAAGGACTGACCATGATCGCCTACTCCGCAGAACCGGGCAGCCAGGCCCAAGAGAAGCTCGACTTTCTCGCCAGCTGGAGCGCAGGTGAGAACCGCCCTGGTTTGTCACCTAATGCCAGCCCCGTCCTTCCCGGACCGGCTCAGGAAGATAACTAGAAGGGGTTCGAATGGGGCACACCCCAACCTGACGTCAGGAGGCAGGGATAAAAGCGTCAGAATAGGGTCCAAACCAGGCTTTCGGCACTTCCCGCTGAAAAGGTCCTAGACTTCAACCGGACGGTCATGCTGCCCACCGCTCGTACCCCCGGGATGCCGGATCCAGGATGCTGCTTTGTGCAGACAGTGTCTGCACAAAGCAACTATGTCGGCGACCACTCTGCCGGCCCGATGCGCACAACAGCTGAATTGTCCAAAGTTCTCTGGACAATTCAGGCTGGTTCCCGCACTGCTGGTCGTCGAAGTCGTTAGCCAGACGGTGGGCGGGATCGATCAGGCAGGCGCTTTACTCGACGCTTCCACGTACTTCGGAGTCCGGTTCGGCCCATTCCAGGGCGGCAACGAGGTGGGTTGCACAAAGTCTGAGGGCGCTGCAGCTTTACGTTCCCGGGTTTTGTTCATGATCATGTTCGTGAGGACATTGCGGGACGAGCCATGCTAGACGGCAGCGGGCGGCGTATGAGTCCCTTGCCTCCCCGTCGAGCCGTTAATGTGGCCCCCGGCAAATGTCACACGCTGTGGGAAAGTTGGATCGAAGAATGTCAACGGAAGTTGCTATAGCTCCCCTACTTGTCAACGAAAGTTGTCAGGGCTCATACTGTCACTGTAGCAATACGGCGGCTGATGGAGGGAAGCTCGATGGGCTGGTTTACCGAGGGCAGCGAGCATGAAGGGTACGTCGTCAGTGTCTTCGCAGACGGCATGTACGGCTCGGGCGGCAGGTATATGGAAATCAACCTGATGACGCCGGACGGCCAGCCTGTCGAGCATGAGGAGGATCCGACCCGGCAGGCGTGGCGCCCGCCGTCACAGGTGGTCGGCTGGCGGGTCGCCTGCAGCTGTGATCCGTTCCGGGAACACGTCATACTGGAACCGTTATGGACACGGGTCTGGGATCCGGCCGACGAGGACGTCGCCGCGGGACGCATCTATGCCGGACCGCCGGCCAGCGCTGACGCCGCTGATATCAGCGACAGGGAAGACTTGGAGCCAGTATTCCTTGACGTGTGGCACCGCCATGTTGCCCCCGACCTGTTGCTGCACACCATCGGCACCCTGAGCCGGAGCCTTAAGGAGCTCGAGGCCCAGCTCGACGACGCCGTGGCGGCCGCCAGACGGGCGGGCGTTTCCTGGGACAAGATTGGCCGGGCGTTTGGGATCAGCCGGCAAGGGGCCCAAAAGCGCTGGGAGAACGTGTCCGCCACTGCGGCCGGCCGACCCGAAGACAACTGAGGACCTGGCCTGGCGCAGTTGGTCCTCCTGCGCGGCGGCAATTATGGTTACGATCGTTACCTCGTCGACGGTCCTTTTCGCGGTCGCTTCTGCGCGTGATCGAACCGCTCCCGGGCATTTCTAGCTGACATGCCGAGGGCGGCACCGATAACCTCCCAGGAGTCCCCGTTAGCGCGGGCGGCGCTGACGGCGGCGTCCAGCTCAGCCTCGGCCTTCGCGGCCGCCGTACGGGCAGCAGTTAGGCGGCGGAAATCCGCTGCATTCCTGTCAACGTGAGGCGCCGGGCTTAGGCGAAGGAGCGTACCGTCCACTCTCAGCGGCGCGGCCAGGTGCTCGACGTGCAGGACGTAACCTTCTTCGGGTGCCCGCTGAATGTAAAGGGTGAGGACGGAGTGCCCCTCGCCGTCATCAAAGTCGACTTTCCCGTAGCTTTCATTCGGGCCCACTGACCATGGGCGCGGTCTCAACCGTCCGATGGCTTCATACTGCGGCTCGTCGATGTCGGCCCCGACACGGGTGTTAGGGGCTTGGGCTCCGTGAGAGGTCATACCGGCCGCTCTCCTTCTGTTGTTGTGATGTCCGCACGTCGGCATGCGGGCACCACTGGAGTGCAGATACCAGTACAGGCTGTTGCGGGTTGAAGCGCACGAGTACGGGTACTCGATCTTCCCCTCGCGGGCTCCCTGGCGTATGAGGCAGGGCCGCTCCCCCGCCTTTCCTAGGACTCCTACCTGCGGCTAAATAGTGGTTTTTTGGTGGTTTAGTAGTAGTTGAAGGGGTAGGGTTAAAAGCGGAGAAGGAGGATGAATGAGCATCTCTATTGATGTTGGCGCGGCCCATAGCGGTACAGCACGCCTGGGCATTCGGGAGATTGTCCGGCAGCTGAACAGCGCGCTCGGCGCCACACTGGTCGCCGCGCTGGCCGGCAGCAAGGACCCCAAGATCAGCTATCGCTGGGCCCGCACCGACGGACCCGAGCCCCGGCCGGAAGCACAGGCCCGGCTGCAGCTCGCCCACCGCGCCTGGACGGCTGTGTCGAGTGTTGAGGGCGAACACGTGGCCCGGCTGTGGTTTGTGGGTGCCAACCCGTGGCTGGATGAAGTCTCCCCCATCGAAGCGATCAAGGACATGCGCGCCAAAGAGGTCATGGCGGCCGCAACGGCCATGACCGAAGACAGGTTCTCCGGTTGACGGGAATCTGCTCCGGTACCGGCCTTGCCTACATTGAAGGTCCGATCACCGGATACCGGATCGCTAAATCGTCCTATGGCCCCCTGAACCCGCTGCCGCGCAGTGCGGGAGCACCCGATCGCTCCTCCTGGTCACGCTTCGACACCCCGGGCTCGACGGTCTACCTTGCGGGAGATCGCCGCACAGCCTATGCCGAAACCCTGGCCATGGCCCGGGTCGGCAAGGACTTCCGCGACGCCGTTGCCTTCGCGGCCCGGCAGTTCGACCTCCCCGTCGAGGTTGCCCAGAAGATGATCCACGACGACTGGACCAGAAACGGCAACATGGTGCCCGGCTGGTTGCCGGCAAACTGGCGGGACGGGCGCCTGATGTACACGCTGCGGATCAACGAACCCAACCGCTGGGTCGATCTGACCGCCGCCGAATCAATCGCCGCCCTGAACCGCCACCTCGGTCCGACACTCGACGATGCCTTCGGCATCGGCACCATCACCCTGGGCACACTTGCCGGCGAGGACCGCGGCGCGACCACCGCAATCGCCGAATGGCTTCGTGAGCAAGTACTGGATGACGGGAACTACGCCGCCGGCGTCCGGGCACACTCAAAGTACGGTGGAGGTCATTGCTGGGCCTACTGGCTACGCCGGCAGGATGACCGGCTAGGCCTCGACCCTGTCCGGGTCGAAGCCGAGGCGGAAATCCACCGAAACGATACCGATCTCACCTATGTGCTCGCCCTCTACGGACTTGAATGCCGGTAACCGTCCTGTCCCACCTTGGGACAAGATGCCAGGCCAGAGTCAGGCGGTTTCCAAAGAGCGGTTTCCCAAGAGCACGACGCTACGGAACCTACCGGCTCATACCTTTCTGCAGGAGCTTCGTCTGGCCGTTGGCTCCGCGTGTCTTGCGGGCCTTCGGACTGCGTCCTGGCGCCTTGGCCACGGCGGCGCTGGGCGGCGTTCCTTGGTCTTGGTCTGCGCTGAGCCGTGCCTGCACGGCTTCGCGGTCGGCTACGCCGTCCAGGCTGGCGGCTAGTTCCTGTCGGCGTTCGGCTGAGTCGTACCTGGTGCCGGCATCCTCCTGCAGCGCTTCAGGGCGTTCGTTCTCTTCGGTGACGTCTTGTTCACGGTCCCGGTCTTCCCGGTCGGCCTCGGCCAGCAGCTGGGCAGCCTGGGCATTCTCGTCTTGGCTGGCGCGGCGTTCCTGGCCTGCCTGTTCGCGGTCCCGTTCGGCTTTTGCCAAGGCCTCGGCTACGGACTCTTCATCGGCGCCGAGGTTGTCCACGTCCAACCCGTAACGGCGCTGCACCTGGTCGCGAATTACCTCTGCCGCGTCGCGGGCTGCCGGGTCGTGGTCCTTCCAGGAGGTTGCCGCCTCGTGCATCCTTTCGATGTCGCGCCCGGTGGCTGTGTCCCACCACCGGTTGTCCATGACCGGGGCGAGCTGGGCACGGGCAGCTGACCGCTCCGCGTCGAACCGGGCCTGCAATTCGCGGGCTTGCTGTTCCTCTGCTGCCTGGGCGCGGCGCAGCTCTTGCTCGCGTGCCCTGGCCAGCTGCTCACCGAGCCGGCCGGCGACGGTTAGCCCAACGCGGGACATTCCCTCGATTGCTTCTTCGATGCCGTCAGATTCGCTCATGGTTCCCCTTGTTGGTGTTATCTCTCGATGTCCGGGCGGGTCGTAGTACTTCGAGTGGTGTCGGTGCGCGCGGGAATGTACTTGGGCGGCAGCACGGACCCGGAAGAGCGTCCCGAAACCTGGCCGGCGGCACTTACTTGAACTGCCGCTGCCGCTTCATCCTCTACCGATGGCTGTGTCGCGGGGACGCTGGGCAACGCCGCAGCGACCTGGCTGAGTTGGTGCTTGACCATGTGGCTGATCTGGCGTGCGCGGCGCACGTCGTTGGATGCCTTGTGCATGTCGTGGACGGCCTTGGCGACGTTGAGCAGCTGGCGCAGCATGATCGCCTGCGCGGCAGTTCCGGTGCCGCCCATCGACGCTGCCATCAGCATGAGAGAAGCTCCGCGGGCCGATGGTCCGACGCTGCGGATAGGCCGGACCGGGTAGCGGCGCAGCTGTGCCGTCTTGGACAGCTCGTCTGCTGCTGCCGCGAGAGGGCCTGGCGTTGCCTCGGTCGCGGTGGACCAGGCTGCGAAGGCACCTGATGTCTCGCGGGCAACGTGCGCCCAGCTCGCGTGATCATCCAGCGGGACCGAGCGCAGCGTCTCACGGAGTCGGGCGACTTCGTCGCTGTACTGGGCCCACATTTGTGGGTCGGGTTCGTGGGCTTCGCGGCCAGTCGTGACCGGACGGCGTCCACGTACGGCTGCCTGCCACTCAGCGACCGCATCGCCGGCGCCTTGCGGGCTGTCAGGCCATTCGGCACGAAGCTTGGGCAGGGCGAGGTCTTTGGCGAGGTGGCCACCGCCGAACCAGACAGGCCGTCCACCTTTCGGAGGCCGTTCGGCCACGCTGTAACCGACCACGACATCGTCACGGGCAGACGCGAACCGCGGCCGAACCAGGGCACCGATTCGGCGGAGGCGGCGAATGAATTCCGCCTCATCCTGGGCCGAAGTCGCGCAGGCACGGACCTTGCGTTCCAGGGACCGGCGTTCCGGTTCCGGCGCTCCCCGACGTTCGGACGCTTCACGTTCACCGGGCCGCAGACCACGGGTGGAATGCGTGGGTGACAGTTCTTCCAGTCCATACTTTTTCTCAAGCTCCCGTGCGGCTTGTTGTGCCCGGGGGAAGTCCCGCCAGCTGCTCCACTTCGTGCCGTCCTCCCGGACCATGGAGGCAGCGATGTGAATGTGGTCGTTCCCGGCCTTGCTGTGACCGTGACGGATCGCCACCCACTGCGCCGGGGCACGTCCGCTGGCTTCGGTGAACCCCATCTCGTCCATGAAGTCCTGCACAATGTCAGCCCACTGTGCGTCGGTAAGGTCGCCTTCCTCAGCGCGCAGCGACAGAGAGCAGTGCCAGACATGGCCACCGGGAATCTCCACGCCCAGGATGCTTCTGGCCCGGTCCAATTCCTTGGCAATGGCCTGGGCGGCATCGGCGTTCAGCTCATCGTCGTTGTGCCAGGCCATGATCGACGGTGAGCCCGCGACAAGGTGCGGGTCGGTGTGCTCGTTCGCCCGGCCGGGACCGGCAAGGTATGCGATGAGCCCGTGCATGCGGGTGCCCTTAGTGATGTTGGGAATCATCAGCGCACCATCGAATCCAGCATCGTATTGATCCGGTCAGCGACCGCCCGTACCCGGGTCAACACGGTACGGGCTGCCTCGGGGAATTCGTCCGTGGCGTTCGCGTGCCGGGCGAGCTGGTTGACGTTGTTCGACAGGGCAGCCAGGTAGCGGCGCGCCGCAATGAATTCCACGGCCATCGCCCGCCGCTCAGCCAGCGACTCGGAGTTCTCCGCGTACAGGGCAGCGCTGACAAGGATCTCCGACGGGCTGCGCCCGGTCCGTTCTTCCAGGACCTTTAACTGCGCGCGCTCGAACTCCGACATCGACACCCGCACGTACTGGGTGTCACCGTCAATGTTGGCGCGTCGACGGCGCGAGACCCGTCGCGTCGACTTCCACTCTGGAGTCATCCTGGTCCCCTCCCCCATGCCCAGCGCAGCGCCCCGGAACCTCCGGGCCACACTGACGAGTGTGCCGCATCCAGGGCCGCAGGCCGTGGATCAACACGCGGGTTATGGCACATAACCGCCTAGCTTGCTCCGGGAAATCACCAGCGCACGTATTTGGCGCTTTGGGTGGTTCCTGGGCACTGCCCTGCAGGACGCTGCGCGTCTGACCTGTTCAAAACGACTGCGTCGTTCCGTTTCGGCTGGTTGAGGCTACTGCCCGGTCCTTCCTTGGCAAGTCTCCACAGCCGGCTTTCGCGGCATATCCTCGCTCCGCTCCGGTATTCCACGGTCCGACTGACTCCGACTGGCCAATTCCTTCACCGGCCAAGTCTCGGCAAGCGTGCCGAAAGGAACGCGGCATAGGGCAAGCGAAAGGTACAGTTTTGGCTCTCATCTCACCTACCAAAGTGGCCAGGCAATACGGAGTCTCCCCGACGCAGCTTCGGCAGTGGCGGCGGCGCGGCATCGGCCCCGAATACTTCCAGTTCACCGCACGAACCGTCAGCTACTCCGACGACTATCTGAGGGACTGGTTCAACGACCCCAGCAACACCCACCTCCTCGCGCAAGCTCCTCCGGCTACCTCGGACATGTCATGCCGGGATGGGCGCGTCCGGCGGAGCCGGCGTCGGGATGATAGTTAGGCTGGATCCATGGCTACCCTCGACATTGAACAGACACGAAACCAAGCCCGCGCGCTGCTGGACTCCCGCATTGAATCCGTCA
This sequence comes from Pseudarthrobacter phenanthrenivorans Sphe3, assembly GCF_000189535.1. Classification (NCBI taxonomy): domain Bacteria; kingdom Bacillati; phylum Actinomycetota; class Actinomycetes; order Micrococcales; family Micrococcaceae; genus Pseudarthrobacter; species Pseudarthrobacter phenanthrenivorans. The sequence goes on along the minus strand of NC_015146.1, from coordinate 183,421 downwards.
CTGCCCTGGTAAAGAGCCGCCAGCGAATCACAGAGTTGCGGGACCAGCTTGTTGCCGCCGAACGCGATGACAAGCGCGCCTACGTACAAGCCACCCGGGACGGATGGAGCGCGGAGGAACTGAAGAAACTTGGCCTTGAACCGTCTGCGGTAAAGCGCCGGCGGACAGCAAAGCGCTCCGCCGGATCCGAACAGGATGCCGCCCAGGAATCTGGCACATCCTTCAGCCAAGAGTGACCCTAAAACCCACAAAGTGGTGAAACCAAGTGACCGTGGCAGGCAGCTAATAGGCCGCTACACAACAGAAGGACCGGAACACTCCGGTCCTTCTGTTGTGTAGCGGGGAGCTTCGTAGAAGTAGAGCGGCGGGCCGTGCACAGCCACGTCGCAAAACGGTCTATTAAAACCGGGACAATTTCCCATGGTCCAAGAGCGACGCTTCCGTCGCACCTGAAGGGGCGGCTGGGTCTTCTTCAGCAGGGACGACAAAGGACTACGCAGCGCGGCATACATAGGTACGTATGGAACCATGCCAGGGGCTGACTTTTATGGAAGGGGCTTCCTGGGCCGGTACAGGGCAGTGACAACCACAAGCTGCAGGGCGGCGCTAATCACCGCCACTTTCTTCAGGCCCGGGTGATCCAAGCAATGGCACCTGCCGCAGCAAAAGAGTTCACAAGACGGTGAACCTGACCCGACAAGCACGGAAGGCCGACACCCGTCCTTGGGTGCCGACCTTCCGCGCCTCAATCGCTGCGGGTTAGTCGTCTGCGGGGGACTCCCCCTCGGGAACCTGGCCCGATGCAATGCGCTCCGCTGTCTTCTCGTACGCGGCCTCGATGTACGCGCTCAGATCGTCTTCCCGGACGCGCCAAACGCCGCGGCCGCCAAACTGAGCTGCCCTCAACTCTCCACTCCGAACCAGTGCGTAGACCAACGGTTTACCAAGGTTCAGGACCTCCTCAACCTGGTCCAGCGTCAACATCCGCGGGAACGGGTTAGCCCCGGGCGCACCACTCCTGCTTACTTCCTCAGTCCTCTTAGCCACGCTTACATTTCCTCGTTTCGGTGCTGCATTTCATCCATCGTTCTCTGCCCTCGCCGCAGCTCGCCGGCCTGCACCGGCGGCCACGGCTTGCCGCCGTTGTACTTGCGCTGCAGACGCTTCACTTCACGCATTGTCGCCCGAACAATGAGGTCCGAAACACTCGCGTCGCCCTCCTGCATGCCGGCGGCCTTGAACGCGGCCCGGACCTGCCCCGCCTGGTCCTCCGTGTAGTACGGCGTGAACGCCGGAAACCGCTTCGGCTTCGCCATCAAAAGAGACCTTGCTTAGACGGAGCGCAGTGCCCGCGGCCACGGGTGCAGGCTGTCCAGGTAACCCTTCCCCCGGGACATCGTGCCGTCCTCATTGAAGCGGATATCCGAGTGCTGGTGGCTGCCGCCGGCATGCGCGATAGCGGCCAGGACCAGATCCAGGTTCTCCCGGTCCAGCCCCGACACGAGGTCCCCCAAAACGACGGGAACGTCCTCAGCGAGGGAGGCAGCCAGCATGAGGAATCGTCGCTCGCCTCCCGAGAGCGGTCCGACCTCTTCGGGGATCGCGGCGAAGTCGATCCATGCCCTCACCTGATTGGGCCCCTCCGGTTCGGTACTCGTATGCACCCACGGATTACCGGGTGCAGCGAACTTCCCCCCAAACGCCTTTAGCAGCAGCTCCGTTGCTGCCTCGGTGGGGTACATGCCTCGCGCCCAGGCGCGGAGGTCATCTGCATGCGACATTGGCTGTTCCTTTTACTCGTGGTTTGGATTAGAGGGCGCTGCCTGTCGGGGCCAGCGTATCTGCTGACGCCGACAGTTGTACTGCTTAGAAGGGAGGTTCGGAGTCGGGTCCGTTGCCCCATCCGCCGGCCGCGTTACTGTTGGCCGGCACGGCCCAGGGATCGTCCTGCGGGCCGGACTGTGGCCGGCTGTTGGCGCTGCCCTGGTAGTCGTTCCCCCGCCCGCCCTGGGTGCTGCGCTGGGTGCGGTTGACCTTGGCATTGGCGTACCGGAGTGAGGGTCCGATCTCGTCGACTTCGAGTTCGATTACGGTGCGCTTTTCGCCTTCCTTGGTTTCGTAGGAACGGGACTTCAGCCGGCCGGTCACGATCACGCGCATGCCCTTAGTCAGGGACTCGGCCACGTTCTCAGCCGCTTCCCGCCACACACTGGCCCGGAGGAAAAGCGTCTCCCCGTCCTTCCACTCGTTGGACTGACGGTCGAACGTCCTGGGCGTGGAGGCGATGGTGAAATTTGCTACCGCCGACCCACTCGGAGTGAAGCGCAGCTCTGGGTCCGATGTCAGGTTTCCGATGACTGTGATGGTGGTTTCGCCGGCCATAATGGTTCCTTTTCCTCGTGCGCTGGTGATGTTTTCGGTGTCTGGTGCGGGTTCGTTTTGAGGTTCGGTCCCACCCGGTTCGTCGTGGGTGAGGTCGTTGGGTTGGTACTGGTCCGCAGTGTGGGCATCCCAGAGACTCCCCTCCCCCAGCGGGCGGCGGCTGATCGCTTCAAGGTACCGGTCATCCCCACCGTTGCCTGGGTTGGCATAGTCGTCGTACAGGTCCTCACTGAGGGGTTCCACAATGGCGGGCTCCACAGAGTAGGGGTCCACAATGTCGGTGGGAATCCTGCCGCTGGGGTTAACCTGGCGGAACAGGTCCACCTCCAACGGGATCCGTGGGCTGAGTTTGTACCCGACGACCGGGCGCAGGGTGGCCACGGCCCCTCACGCTGCCTTGTGGCTCATGGCTGCCTGGACGAGCCTGTCGCGGCGCAGGCCGGACCAGTGGTCCTCGTCGTCAGCGTTGTTCACCACGACGGGCGCCTGGGAGTAGCCAAGTTCGGCGGTGATGTACTCCAGCGCTGCCGGCACTTCGGTGATGTCAACGGCCGTGTAGGTGATGCCCTTGGAGCCGAAGTAGTCCTTCGTCTTCTCACAGTTCGGGCACTCGGGCTTGGTGTAGACCGTGTAAGCGGTGGGTGAAGCAGTCATTTTCAGCACCTGGTTTCGTATCAAATAAGTTTCGTTCGTCTGGCTGACTTGCTACTTCAATTTTAGCAATCATTCAACTGAATGAAAAGGCTTTTCGCCGCGTATTTGCGGGCTTTTCTACTTACGATTTCGCACCCCCGGCTAGGCGCGCTTCACCTGGTCACCACTGCGGGAACGGTCGGTGAGTTTCGCCGCCGGCGGCTGTGGTCATCCGCGCCGGTTCGCCACGGCGGCAGCCCCCATGTGCCCGAAAATCCGATCCCGGGACCGTTGGTTAGATGCCCTGGAGAGTCCACTCCCCAGTGAATTGGTGTCGTCCCTACTGAAAGAACACCAGCCCCGGAAATAGGTGCGTCGGCGGCGTTGGGGCTTGGACCATGGGAAACCCGGCCGTGATTCGGCGGGCGGTCTTGGGCGCGGCAACTTGAACAGTAAGCATGCTTTCTATTATGTTGGTGTCAGCTTCTCCGCCTGTCCCCCATCACGCGGAGTGGTTGCCAGGGAGGCCCCGCCACTTCATCGTGTTGCGGGGCTTTTCGCTACCCGCGCTATGCAGCGGGTGTCAGTATCCGGAACGGCAGAGGGAGTGTGCAGTGGCTCAGGGCGATATCGAGACGTACTACGAAGACGGTTCGTGGAAGAACAAGCGTGAAGGTACTGACCGGGCGTTCGGCGCCGGCTACAGCACCAAGGACGAAGCAGAAGCTGCGGGCCGGGAAGCGGCCCAGGCCGACAAGGTCGAACACGTCATCAAGAACCAGAACGGCCAGATCGGCTCCAAGAACAGCTACGGCAACGATCCCCGGAACGTCCCGGGCTGAATCACCACGGGGCTCCGGTTCCCCCCGTTAACCCGGAAAGGAGCCGACATTGAAGTGCCGGCTCCTTTCGGGTTTCTCTGCAAGAAATCTATGGGTCAGTCTAGCTGACGTGATGGCCGCGTTCCTTTCCAGCCTCATTGCTGGAGCGCGGCACCTGTTCTATGTTCCTGGTTCCTGGCGCAGGACGGCGGTCCGCCGCTGGTGAGTGGTTGCTGTGGTTCGCCCTGGGCGGCGGACCGCCCGAATTCTGGAAGGTTCCGGGCCTTCCTGCGATGATTCGGCCCGTGCCGGGCGGGGTTCGGGATCCGCCGCCCGGCACAGAAGCCGTGGTCTATCCGGCTGTCTTAGCCTTTTCGCCGCTGTCGATGATGATCTGCTCAACCTCGCTTGCGGTGTATCCCCATGCCACCAGCTGGTTCAGGTAGTCCCGGTGGGTTTGGCTCGGTGAGCGCCACGAGTCTTTTTGGATGGTCTTTTCATACCCGGCGCAGATCAGCGCAATCAGTCCAAACTCCGGCCGTGTGGTCGTCTTGGCGACGTGGTCCCTGAGCGGGTTCCACGCCCACTGGCTGGACTCTTCGAACTTCGCCCCGACCATCTCTGCGGCCACCTTCCCTTCGTATCCGCTGGCGGTTTCGGAGTGGTGGGTGATCGCGTGGAGGGTGAAGTACTGCCAACCCTTGGGGGCCTGCTTCTTCGCCAGCAGGTTCTTGACCCATTCACGCCGGACGGTCGTAGCTGACTGCATCAGCTTGTTGTTTTCGATCAGGGTCTTCCGTTCGGCCTTCTGTTCCTCGGTCATCGGGCCTTTCGGGGCCGATGACGTGCCGTAGCCGCTGTAGTAGCGGAGCGTGAAGCCCAGTTCTTTCCAGCCGGTGACCACGGCGACGGCGGAGTGTTCGCCGCGATAGTCCGACTCGATGTAGACGGCGTTTCCATCTTCGTCGGTGGCCGGTTCACCATCTGCCCTTTTCAGGGACGTGACCCGGAGGGTTTCGCTGTCCTCCCCGTACCCGCATTCGGGAACAACAATCGTTCCTGCCGCTTCCAGTTCGGCGGTGAGTGCGGCCAACGCTGCGGCGCGGTCGCGCTTGTCGCGCAGCTGCTGGGTGACGTGCAGGAGCATGTCGGGTTCGTCCATGATGACGGACTCGAGTTCGGCTGTGGCTTCCTCGTCTGACTCAAACTCGGCCAGAATCAGGGCTTCCTCGACCGTGTAGCCCTTGCCCAGGGCCGCGGCTCCGGTCTCGGTGGCCTTGGCTTTGAGGGCGGACTCGACGGTGGTCTTGGTCCGTCCGGTCTTCTTGGCGATCGCGGCGGCCGAGACGCCGATCAGGGACAGCTGGTGGTAGGCGTCGGCCTCGTCGGCTTCAGTGAGTTCGGCGCGCTGGATGTTCTCCACTACCTGCGTGACGATGCGTTCGGCTTCCTCGGGGCTTTCGATGATCATGACGGGGATCAGGGGCCGTGCCGCTTCGACGGCGGCGCGGGTGCGGCGCTGGCCCATCAGGACGTGCACGGTGCCGTCGTCCCTGCGGTGGGCGATCACGGGTTCCATGACGCCGTGTTCCTTGATGCTGGCGATGAAATCCGAGGTCAGGGCGGCGTCCTTGCGGACGTTGATGTCAACGGTGAGGGTTGCCGGGTCGAGCATTTCGAGCGTGGGTGTTGCGTTCATGGTTTTTGTCCTTGCAGAGACGTGGGTGGGTCGGGCGGCTTAGGTGACCGGCCAGCTCCCCTCTCCCCCCGGTGTTTTTTGGTTGCTGGCAAGCTTGCTTGCTTGGCGGCCGACGGAGCCCTGTCTACCCGCAGGGCAAGGGGCGGGAAATTCCCGGAGGAAATCAGCGAGGAACGAGCGCCGAAGGGAAATTCCTGCACCGCAGGCCCCGACGAAGGAGGGGCTAGATAGGGCGGAGCGGACGCCTACAATCCGAAGGACAGCAACCAGAAAACGTCGTAGACAAGAAGGGCCAGGGGGTCCGGAGCTCTGCGACGGCGCCCCCTGGACCCAACAGCCGGCCGCGCCAGCGGACGCCCTCTATCTGGTTGAAGCGCAGCGGAAACCAGGGCGAGCCCCGCGAGCCTGCCGTTGCCCCTGAGTAGGGTTAGGGAATGAGCGATCCGGCGCCACGCCCTGGCCACAACGGTGAAGCCAGGCGCGCAAGCGCATGGATGTCACCGAGGACCTGGCGGGTCCTGGCTGTGGTGTTCACCGTTGCCGCGCTCGGATCGGCGGTGCTGGTGGTCGTGGATCTTGCTGTCGGCCGGCCTGCTGCCGGTGACCTCTTTATCGTTTTCCTCAACGGCCTCGCCGCCGTGATCCTGTGGATGCTTGCGCGGCGGACATGACGAAGGGCCGACACATTTATGTGCGGCCCTTCGCGCTTCTCCTCGGCAAAAGGAAACTGTTGGGGGCAGCGTCGGTGCTGCTTGGGGTTACAGCTCGTAGTCTCGGTGGTTCTTCCTGGGCCGGTCCACGGGGCCGGTGGCGGAGCCTGCTGTCAGCAGGGCCAGTTCCAGGATGTCTTCCAGGGAGCTCGCGTCCGGGGAAACGGTATCGTCCTCGGTCATGCGGAATTGATCTGCCATGCTCGGGACTCCTTGGCTGTGCGGGGATGAGGCTCCCTTTCACAGTATCGGCAGTTCCTGCGCGCGGGCTGGAAGTGGCGCCGCCCGCGCAGCGTTTACGCGGCCGGCGGAGATGTTCCTATAGACAACCCCTGTACCGATTTAGTTGCAGTCAAGTCTGAATCGGTGCCTCGTTTCCGCTTCAGCTTTAGGCTGGGGCAACACAGCTCATTCTGATTGGGGACAGAAATGAAACACACACTTTCCTTCGGTGCTTTGACCATCATTGCGTTCTCCCTGGCTTCCTGCTCCGCGGTAGCCCAAGACTCTCCGACGGCCAGCAGCTCGCCTTCTGTGGTGCAGGAGTTACCAACAGAGCTGCTTCTTAGTGAGGGTGGCAAAAAGGCCGTAGTGCATTCTGGCCCGTCAACCGCTCCGAGAGAAGACGCCCAGCTTACGGGACGTCTCGATAATGATGGAGCGGGCTGCTTTATCGTCCGCGCGGACGACGGTGATGATTACACGTTGGTCTTTCCTGAAGGTACGAAGTTCGATGGTGAGTCATTGGTCCTTCCTGACAGCTCGTCCGTATCCGAGGGTGAGTCGGTTTCTCTGTCCGGTGCTCGTGTTCCCGGCAATGAAAGCCTGAGCATGTGTCTGAACTACGCCCGGCTCCTATCGGTGGAAACGGCCTCAGTCGGGACTGTCTGAATAACGGTGTGTGGAGTCCGGCCTGATCCGAAAGGAGACGGCCGTGTCAGAGTCCACGTCCGAGATGGCAGGGGTGATGATCGATCCTGTGACGGGAGAGATCATCGATCAGAAGGAGCTTGCGGAGCGGTTGCTCGCGCAGGCCAAGGAACAGGGCGTGAGCCTGGTAGGCCCGGGCGGGCTGCTGAACCAACTCACGAGAAATGTGCTGGAGACCGCTCTGGAAGCCGAGCTGACAGAGCACCTCGGCCACGAGCACGGCCAGACACCGATCGCAGCCAACATGCGCAACGGCACCAGGTCAAAGACCGTGTTGACCGAGATCGGTCCGGTCGAGATTGAGGTGCCCCGGGATCGGGACGGGTCGTTCGAACCGGTGATCGTGCCCAAGCGGAAACGGCGTCTGGACGGGATCGACCAGATCGTGCTCTCCCTCTCTGCCCGGGGGCTGACGACCGGGGAAATCGCCGCCCACTTCGAGGAGGTCTACGGGGCCAGAGTCTCTAAAGACACCATCAGCCGCATCACGGAGAAAGTCGCCGGAGAACTGGCCGAATGGTCGGCCCGGCCTTTGGATCCGATCTATCCGGTGCTGTTCGTTGATGCGGTCGTGGTCAAGGTCCGTGACGGGCAGGTGCGCAACACCCCGTTCTACGTCGTTATGGGCGTCACCACCAATGGGGAGCGGGAGATCCTGGGCATCTGGGCCGGCGACGGTGGCGAGGGTGCCCGGTTCTGGCTGCAGGTCTTCTCGGAGCTGAAGAACCGGGGCGTGGAAGATGTGCTGATCGCCGTCTGCGACGGGCTCAAAGGCCTGCCGGAGGCGATCACGACCACGTGGGAGCGGACGGTGGTGCAGCAGTGCATCGTGCACCTGATCCGCAACAGCTTCCGCTACGCCGGACGCCAGCACCGCGACGGCATCGTCAAGGCGCTCAAGCCGGTCTACACGGCCCCGTCCGAGCAGGCGGCGAAGGACCGGTTCGCCGAATTCACTGCCGAGTGGGGCCAGCGGTATCCGGCCATCGTACGGCTCTGGGAATCCTCCTGGGCCGAATTCGTGCCCTTCCTGGAGTACGACGTGGAGATCCGACGGGTCATCTGCACGACGAACGCGATCGAGTCGATCAACGCACGCTACCGAAGGGCGGTGAGGGCCCGCGGGCACTTTCCGAACGAGACCGCTGCCCTGAAATGCCTATACCTGGTCACCAGATCTCTTGATCCAACCGGCGGTGGCCGTGCACGCTGGGTGATGAGGTGGAAGCCTGCGCTAAACGCGTTCGCTATTACCTTCGCTGGCCGGTTCGAAAGAACCACTCAACAATGAAAACCGGCCGGACTCCACACACCGTTTATCGGACAGTCCCCCTCAGTCGCTTCTTAGCGCCTTGGACTGTCAGCCAGTTTGAGACTGTCCGCTGTCCGAAAAGTTTTCCGCGAGGTTTAGAGTCATAGGAAGAATGAAATGGGGGATTTCAATGGAGAAGACGGATAGCCCGGCTACGGGGAGTACGGTTTCAACTTCGAAGCGAAGCTCGGCGCTTTCAGTTGTAATCGCTGGAGTCGGTTCCTTGGTGGTGATCTGCTTGACGGGTTACCTCACGATGCAGCTGCAGCTGTCCGAGATTCATGCTGTCTTGGGTCTCGATGGGCGCGCTGTTGGAGTTCCCGGCGACTGGTTGCCGTACGTGTGGCGGCTCTGTCTCGTTCTTGTCGGGCTTGCAGCAGTCCTCACATACCGCCTGCTCGTACACGGCACACCCGCCCGCCTTGTCGCTCTTGCACTTCTGACTGTCGCTGCTTTGTGGGCCACCCCGCTTGCATCAGGAGGACCCCGTGCCGGCGAGGAACACTACCCGCTGCTGGTGTACATCTTGATAGAAGGGGCCAAATCGCCCCTAGTCCTCTCTCTTATTGGTGCCCTTCTAGCTGGTCTAGTTGCAAGCCGCAGCAAGAGACGCGCCGAGTAGTCTTCCTCGTTGTCAGCCAGACTTCCAGGTTGCCCTTATCTTGTCTGGGTCAGGTCCCTTTTGAGGCTGTAGTAGAGCTCGCGGGCGATGAAGCGTTTGAGGCAGCGGATGGCGTCGGCTGATGAGTGCCCTTGAGCACGTTTGCGGTCACGGTATGCCTGGCTCCTTGGGTCATAGCGAAGTCGGCAGATGGCTATGAGGTAGATGACCCTGTTGGCTTGGCGGTTGCCTCCCCGGTGGAGCCGCATGCGGTGTGATTTCCCGGAGGAGACGGGGATGGGAGCGACGCCGCAGAGCCGGGCGAACGCGGCTTCGTTGCGGAAGCGCTCGAAGTTCTCACCGGCGGTTATGAGTAGTTGGGCGACACTGACGGGGCCGACTTGGGGCAGCGCCAGGGTGTTGGGTGCCACGGCGGAGACCAGCCGAGTCAGATGCTTGTCTACCTCGTTGATTTCGGCCGTGAGCTCGTAAACGCGGCGGCCGAGCTCCCGCAGTGCGTATTTCACTGCCTGCTCGGGCTCGTGGATCCGGCTCAGATCCGGCCGCAGGGCGCGGGCTTGAGTGGCTTTGCCCTCGAGGGTTCTGGCGGTCAGCCTGGTCCTGAGATGATCCGGTGCGGTGAGCAGAACATCCCGCAGCTGAACACATGCCGCGCTGCGGGCCTTGATCGCAGAGTCTCTGACCAGGTGAAGATTGCGGATTGCTTCGACCGCTCCGGTGGTGTCCTTCGCTGGATCTGTGCATTCACCAGAGAGAACTTTGCGGGCAGCAGCTTCAGCGTCGACAGCGTCGCTCTTACCGACGCGGTGACGGACTTGAGAGTGGCTCTTGTTTACCTCTACGACATCGATCCCTGCCGCGAGAAGGTGCCGGGTCAGGCCCGCGCCGTAGGATCCGGTGCATTCGATGCCGAATGCGTTGATGATGCCGAAGCTTGCTGCCCAGTCCAGCAGTTGTTGGTAGCCCCCGCGGTCCGAGGGGAATTCTCGGTCGCCGAGCATTCGCCCGTCCTGATCTACTGCAGCTGCATGGTGGACCAGCTGGTGGGTGTCCACTCCGATGGTTACAGCCTTGGCGGGGTGTGTCGTTGTCAGAGTCATGCCGCCTCATTCCTGTCGAGGTTGAGAATGGCGAGCACGATTGACCGGGCCGGGCGGACAAAGCACTGAAAAGCTAAGCTGCACGTTCCTATCAAGTCACGACTCCGTCCGGCCCGGTCGCCCTAGGTGAGTGGCAGGACAGCTGTACCGACAGATCTCCGCATAGACAGATTCATGCACCAAGTACCGAACGTCACGCAGCGGGCAAGTCAGGAACTGCTCCCCTGCCACAGTCTCATTCTCGGCAGTTGGCCTGTCTCCAAACATCAGGCTCGCCATAGCCAAACCTTTGGTTCGAGACGGGCAGAGCAATCGAACCGACAAATCTCCTCCAATACAGATCCGGTCCTGTGCCGAACGTCAACATGCGGGTAAGCCAGGAACTACTGCCCTGCCACAGTTGCAATTCTCCTCAGTGCGCACGCGGGGGAGGCCGCCGCGCACCTGGGGACGATCAACGATGAGGGCCGGACCCCTCTTTGCAGTGGGGCCCGGCCCGGTGTCGGGGCTAGCGCTTCAGGCGGCGGTCATAGGCCTTTTTCGGGTCCCTCGTGCAGTCCGCGATGAGGCCACGGTTGACCAGTTCGCCCAGCAGCTCCGCCAGCCGGTATCCGGCCACGTCCTCCAGTGCGAGCTTGAAGTACCGGGCGGCGAAGCTGGACCGTCCTTTGAGCCATTCCAGCCAGCCGATCAGGCACAGCATCGGGGCGCGCTGGCCTTCCGGGGTGGCTTTCATCAGCTCGAAGGCGACTTCCTGGGCGGTGTCCACGCGGGCCCAGTCTGGGCGGCTCAGGAACACACCGAGCATGATGGAGGTGAACTGCTCGGGGGCGTGGGGGACGATGTCACTCATCATGTAGTCCCGGATGGTGGGGTGCTGCAGCGCTCCTGCCAGCTGGTGTGCGGTGTGGGTGGTCAGGCTCTTGGGGTCGTCCAGCACCTTAGCCCATGCTGCCCGGCTTGCTTCGAGGTCTTCGGGCCAGCCGTCGAGCTTGTGCGCGGCGATAGCCTCGCGCGCCATCTCGTCTCCGGTGAAGGGTGCCGGGGCGCTAAATCCAGTGACGGCGCTCCCTCTGTAGATCAGCGCGGCGTTGCCGTTGCTCGTGGTGATGGTGTCCAGCGACTGGGCAGGGCAGCAGCTGCCGTCTGTGCAGTGGTAGTTCCGCCACAGCTCGGAGGTCACCAGCCATGCGTCCTGCAGCGGCATTTCTGCGGTTTCCAGTTCCCTGCGCAGAGCCTCCACGTGCCGGGCATAGGGGTGGGTGCCGTCCGTGGTGGTTTCATCGGTGTAGATGACCAGCAGGCTGCCGGTTGCGGCCTCGTCGGCGGTCAGGTAGCTGACGATGGTCTGGGCGTAAGCAACCGGGTCCTGCCCGAACGGGGCATCCACGCGCAGGGTCGCGCCGAGCTTGTTGCCTTGCACCGTCATCGCGACGAAGGACTCTGTCGGGGTCTCGCCCAGCGTGTGCGGGATGAAGGCCAGGATGTCGGCCGGACCGGTGAATTTGATGAAGTCGTTCATGGTTTTTGTCCTTGCAGAGACGTGGGTGGGTCGGGCGGCTTAGGTGACCGGCCAGCTCCCCTCTCCCCCCGGTGTTTTTTGGTTGCTGGCAAGCTTGCTTGCTTGGCGGCCGACGGAGCCCTGTCTACCCGCAGGGCAAGGGGCGGGAAATTCCCGGAGGAAATCAGCGAGGAACGAGCGCCGAAGGGAAATTCCTGCACCGCAGGCCCCGACGAAGGAGGGGCTAGATAGGGCGGAGCGGACGCCTACAATCCGAAGGACAGCAACCAGAAAACGTCGTAGACAAGAAGGGCCAGGGGGTCCGGAGCTCTGCGACGGCGCCCCCTGGACCCAACAGCCGGCCGCGCCAGCGGACGCCCTCTATCTGGTTGAAGCGCAGCGGAAACCAGGGCGAGCCCCGCGAGCCTGCCCTTCCACTCCCCTGCCCAGTGACAACCCAACGACACCACCGCCTCGTGGCTGCCGCCGGCGGCTGCCAGTCGGCACCTGGTTGCTGCGGGATTGGCGGTCCGCCGCCGGCGACCACCAACGAAAGCCGGCCACGACGGCGGACCGCCCGCGGTGACCGGCCCCGAAAGACCGGCCACCCTCGGGCCTATTCGCGGCGGTCGTGCAGCGGGACGGCTCCGTAGTGTCCGGCTGCGCGGCGGAACCGGGAGTCACTGCTGAAGATGAACGTGCCGCCGAACATGTACCACGGTGCGGGTTCACCTTCCGGGGCTACCGGCTCGGCGTGGATCACGGTTTCGCGGTGGAAGTGCTCGGTTTTGACGAGCCGGACGGCGGGCCGTTCCTCGGTGGCCTCGAAAACCGGGTCGATGCCCTCCCCGATCACGGCGACTTCCATGACGCGGGCGGAGATGCCCCGGTTGGAGAAGTCCGTACCCAGGGCGTCGCGGTAGACCAAGGCGGTGATGCCCTTGGGGGCGGTGGCGTCGTTGCTCATGTGCTGTCTCCTTCGAAGATGGTGTCGGCTGTACTGCCCGGCTCGGGCCGGGCAGTACAGCCGTTGTCAGTGCTGGTTAGGCGGCGTCCCGCACGGCGTAGGGCATCCGGTACCGGCTGGGCAGTTCTGCGGCGGCCTCGGGCAGGTCCGCCGGGCCTTGGGCCTGCCCGTTCTTCCAGTGGTAGAACGCCTGCTCGGTAATCGCGTCCCACAGCCGGGCTTTCCTCCGGTAGTAGGTGCAGGTCACGTCGCCCTCGCAATAGGTGGCGATGCCGAACAGGTTGCCGACGCTGTCAGCGGTGCGGGTGACGGCGACCATGACGTAGGGCCACTGGCCCAGGTCCCAGCCATCACAGCCCCAGCTGGAGAGCACGGCCCAGCCGTGCTCTTCGATCAGTTCCATCCAGTCGTAGCCGCCGTTCATGTGGTAGTCACCCAGCACGGTCACGCCGTCGATAGTTTCCCCGGTATCCGCGAGGGTCACGGTCTTTTTGATTACTGCGTTCATGGTTTTTGTCCTTGCAGAGACGTGGGTGGGTCGGGCGGCTTAGGTGACCGGCCAGCTCCCCTCTCCCCCCGGTGTTTTTTGGTTGCTGGCAAGCTTGCTTGCTTGGCGGCCGACGGAGCCCTGTCTACCCGCAGGGCAAGGGGCGGGAAATTCCCGGAGGAAATCAGCGAGGAACGAGCGCCGAAGGGAAATTCCTGCACCGCAGGCCCCGACGAAGGAGGGGCTAGATAGGGCGGAGCGGACGCGTACAATCCGAAGGACAGCAACCAGAAAACGTCGTAGACAAGAAGGGCCAGGGGGTCCGGAGCTCTGCGACGGCGCCCCCTGGACCCAACAGCCGGCCGCGCCAGCGGACGCCCTCTATCTGGTTGAAGCGCAGCGGAAACCAGGGCGAGCCCCGCGAGCCTGCACCATCACAAACCGGTGTGGCATGCTCGAAGGCGTAAGCAGCAGGATGTTTACACCCAGGGCAGAGGGCCCCGCCCTACCGGTTGCGGCCCTCTGCTTTGCCTTGGACGGTCACTGAAGTGTTGATAAGAAGGGAAACCCGATGGGTCTTCGGAGCTGGTTCGCCCATCGGCGCACGCCCGTGACGGCTGCTAGTCGTCCCGCCTTCGCAGCGGCCATTGAGCCGAAGGAACAGGAGCCGGTGACTCCTGAGCAGATGGCAGATCTGAAAGCGGCTTGGGACGAACTCGCCGAGGCAGCGAAAGAGTCGGCTGTCACCGGTTTTCATGCCTGCTCACGAGGCAGGAAGCCCTGGCAGGAAGATCCGGCAGCTGTGCGGAGCCTGGCGGCATTACTCCGCCGCGTCAACGCGGAGGACGCCGCTACGGAAGGTCCTACGGCCAAGTAAAAGCCGGCACAGACATTTGTGCTGGTTTCTCCTTTAGGCTTGGCGCATGGCCGAGTCCCTTCCGCGGGCACTGCAACCACCAGCCGCGGTTGCCCTGGCGAAACTCGTCAAGACCTTCCCCGGCCCCAACGCACTGCCCGGGGGCATAAACGTAGAACCCAAATGGGACGGTTTCCGCACTACTGCCTTTAATGACGGCGGCACGGTGACGCTCTGGTCCAGACAGGGCAAGGAGCTTACCCGAATTCTGCCGGACGCAGCGGCTGCTCTCGCAGAGCAGTTGCCTCCCGGTGTGGTCCTGGATGGTGAAGCCGTCATTTGGAACCGGGGCCGGCTGGATTTCGATGCGTTGCAGCGGCGCATGGTCACCTCCAGGGCCGCACTTCCGGCGATGGCCATTGAGCTGCCCGCTTCGTTCGTGGCCTTCGATGTCCTGGCCGTCGCCGGGCAGGACACCCGGGCTGTTCCGTTTAGCGGGCGACGGCAGCTGCTCGAGGAGCTCGCCCGGGACTGGACGGCCCCGTTGCACCTCTCCCCTATCACCACTGACGTGGACCTGGCCAAGACCTGGCTGCGGGATCTTCCCGCGACAGGAATCGAAGGTCTCGTGTTCAAGGGTGGCGCCCAGCCCTACGAAGCCGCCAGGATCTGGTCGAAGCTCAAGCACAAAGATGTTTGGGACGTGGTGTGTGCCGCGGTGATCGGGCCAGTCTCCCAGCCGCAGGCCATCATCGCCGGCCTGCCCATAGGCGGCGAACTGAAGATTGTCGGTCGCTCGACCGCCCTGTCCACTAAGGTCGGCCGCGAACTGGGCTGATACCTCCATCCAGCCGGGCATGGGCATCCCTGGCCGGAAGAGATCAGCGAGTCCTCCCCGAACAGATTCAGTAAGGGCAAAGGCCCCGTGCGGCTGACCTTGGTTGAACCGTTCGTAGTCGAAATTTCGGCCGACGTCGCCTGGTCCGGCACGTCCTTCCGGCATCCTGTCGGTTACCGACGCTCAAGACCGGAGTTGGACCCTGCAGACGTCATGGTTCCCCCTGAATTGAACAACAGGCGCCGCTGACGACGTAGCTGCGGCGGGTTGCACCAGTGTGGGCGCAACCTCCAGTGGGTATAAACCCGGGCTTTGTCGTACCCCTCCCCCATCATCAGAAGCGGCGGCCATACCCTGGCCGCCATCCTTTGGCGTGTCTATTCGAATATATGTTCTAAGGTTGTGGTATGTCCTCCGAAGAGTTTGCGGCTGCGCTGCAGGCGCAGTACGCGCGGCGGGCCGGCCCAATCGGACTGACCGTGGAAGAGCTCGATTTCGAGCACTTCCCGGTCAAGAACGGATATCCGGGCATCCCGGTGAAGGCGTGGATCCGGTTCCCGAACTGCGCCGAACTGGTGGACGGCGAAGTCTTCGCGTGGACAGCGAAGGCAGCCGAAGTGACGTGGAAGGACGGGCCGGTCACGTACCGGACCTGGGTGTGGAGTTCGGCGGTCACCCGCCGGGAGGAAATGATGAACAGGAACTTGGGAGAGCGGACCCGTGGCAAGAACAACAACAGCAACTGACAAGCCCCTGGACGTGCCGGTGCAGGTCCGATTTACGGCGAAGGGCATTCCCCTGGCCGTCAGATACGACGACCGGATCTGGGCCGTAGCCGCGGAACCAGTGCGCTGGTTCACGCGCGCTGACTGGTGGAATACCGCTAAACGGGCACCGGTTGGCTGCGGTGACCTGGTGAGCATTGAGCACTGGCAGGTCCAGGTCCGCCTGACCTCGACCTCGGCACTGCGCACATTTGAGCTGCGCCGCGATCCGCTCTCTGATCATTGGCTGTTGGCTGGCATCACGGACGCCAGTACGGCGGCCGCCTAAACCGGTCGTGGTTTGCGGGCTGTAGCGTCGGCGCGATGAATCAGGACGTGCCCTAGCGAAGCGACACAGCCCCGGTCCCCCACTCCTTTGAAATCCAGACCTAGGTTCGGGTTGACATCAAAACAAGCGAAGGAGATTGGCATGAAACGAAATAGCACCGTGCTTGAGTATGACAGTCTGATCGGAGCCCACTAGGACGGCCCGAACGGTACCCACCAGCCGGACATGCCGAACCTAATGACGGCTTGAATGGTACCCACCTGTGAACGTTGATCCATCCAGTGTTGGATCGACGACGGGAGGGCCGGGATGGGGTCAAGAGTGGAGTTGTTCGCGCAGATTCGGAGGGATGCCCGGGTGGAGGGCGCGTCAATCCGGGAGCTTGCCCGCAGGCACCAGGTGGCGCGGAAAACCGTGCGTAAGGCGTTAAGTTCCCCGGTCCCGCCAGAGCGTAAAACTCCTGTACGGTCCTCGCCGCGGCTTGATCCTTATAAACCGACGATCGACGCCATGCTCGTCGAGGACACGACGGCGCCGAGGAAGCAGCGTCACACTGCCCGGAGGATTCTTGCCCGGCTCATCGAGGAGCATGGAGCGGACGAGTTGTCGTATTCGACGGTGCGTGACTACGTTCGGGTCCGCCGGGCGCAGATCGATGTGGAGGCCGACCGCCGGGTTGAGGTATTTGTTCCTCAGGAGCACGCCCCGGGCGCGGAAGCGGAAGTGGACTTCGGTGAAGTCTGGATCGTGCTGGACGGGGTAAAGACGAAATGCCACATGTTCATCTTCCGGCTTTCTCACTCCGGCAAAGCCATCCACCGGATTTACCCCACCCAGGCCCAGGAAGCGTTTCTGGAAGGCCACGTCGAGGCGTTCAACGAGATCGGCGGCGTGCCGGTCAAACATATCCGCTATGACAACCTCACCAGTGCCGTCAGGGCCGTGGTGTTCGGTCAGGGGCGGAACCGCCTGGAGAATGACCGGTGGGTGTTGTTTCGCTCGTTCTATGGATTTGATGCCTTTTATTGCCAGCCAGGTCTTGCCGGCGCTCACGAGAAAGGCGGGGTCGAGGGCGAGGTGGGCTGGTTCCGCCGCAACCGGCTGACCCCGATGCCCGTGGCGAGGTCCCTTGATGAGCTCAACGACTGGATCCGGAGCCGGGAGGTTCAAGACGATCAGCGGCGGATTGATGGCAGGATCCGCACTATCGGCCAAGACTTCGCCGCCGAGCGCCCGTTCCTGGCACCGTTGCCGGCCGACGAGTTCGATCCCGGTCTGGTGTTGAACCCGAGAGTGGACCGGTCCTCAATGATCACCGTGCGGATGGTGAAGTACTCGGTGCCAGCACGGTTCATCGGTCGGCGGGTCCGGGTTTCATTGCGGGCATCCGAAGTTGTGGTGTTCGACGGCCGCGCGGTGGCGGCCCGGCACCAGCGGATTATTGCCAAGGGCGGGCAGTCGGTCCAGTTGGACCATTATCTGGAGGTCCTCAAGACCAAGCCCGGCGCTTTGCCTGGTTCCACTGCTTTGGCCAGGGCGCGGGAGTCGGGTGCTTTCACCAGCGCCCATGACGCCTTCTGGTCTGC
Source organism: Pseudarthrobacter phenanthrenivorans Sphe3 (assembly GCF_000189535.1). Lineage (NCBI taxonomy): Bacteria > Bacillati > Actinomycetota > Actinomycetes > Micrococcales > Micrococcaceae > Pseudarthrobacter > Pseudarthrobacter phenanthrenivorans. The sequence continues at coordinate 165,924 of NC_015146.1, read as the reverse complement.
CTCGCGCAGGGTCAACGGTGATGCCGCGGGGACCCGTGAACTGATTGACGTCCTGCTGCTGCACCGATCGATGGAAGCCGAAGACATCGAGGCAGGGATCACCGCAGCCCTTGGAGTAGGTGCCGTCAGTGCCGACGTCGTGGCGGTTGAAGGCCGCCGACATGCCTCCAGCATCCCTGCTGGTGGGTCCCGTCCTGACCGTCATCGCGGTGCTCATGCTGAAGCGAAAGTGCAACGAGTTGTCAGCCTGACCCAGCGCCGGCTGATGGACCCGGCGGCGGTCATCGCCGGGCTCCCTCCAGACAAGCGGCCGCTCCCGGCGATCAGCGCCTATGACGAGCTGCTGGCCAAACGCACCGAACACTCCGCAGGAACCGCGTCGAAGGAAAACATCTCATGAGCCCCACCGCACCGGCCACCACCATCACCCCAACCCTGCGACGGCGCCGCGGTCTGACTGAGCAGGCCGCGGTCGCGGCCGTGGACCAAGCATGCCGCCGATTGCGCCTGCCCACCATCCGGGCGGTTCTGGACGAAGCTCTGACCGTCGCGGGGAAGGAACAACTCTCTTACCAAGGCTTCCTGGCCGAGCTGCTGCTGGCCGAATGCGATGACCGGGACCGTCGCTCCTCAATCCGACGCGTCAAAGCCGCGAACTTTCCCCGGGATAAATGGCTCGGTGATTTCGATTTCGACGCGAACACGAACATCAACCCCGCTACCATCCATACCCTCGCTACCGGCGAATGGATTCGAAAAGGTGCACCGCTATGCCTGATCGGGGACTCCGGAACCGGCAAATCCCACCTGCTTATCGGGCTGGGCACCGCCGCGGCGGAGAAGGGATACCGGGTCAAATACACTTTGGCCACCCGGCTCGTGAACGAACTCGTCGAAGCCGCCGACGACAAAGTCCTCGCCAAGACCATCGCCAGATACGGCCGAGTGGACCTGCTCTGCATTGACGAGCTCGGCTATATGGAACTGGACCGGCGCGGCGCCGAACTCCTCTTCCAGGTCCTCACCGAACGCGAAGAGAAGAACTCCATCGCCATCGCTTCCAACGAGTCGTTCTCCGGCTGGACCAAGACATTCACCGACCCGCGCCTCTGCGCCGCGATCGTTGACCGGCTGACGTTCAACGGCACCATCATCGAAACCGGCACCGATTCCTACCGCCTCGCCCACAGCCTGACAAGGAACGCGCACTAAAAGGTAGCCGCGGCCGCCCGCCCCACGAACACATAGGTTGTCGTTGACCACTTCATGCCGCGCAACAGGACAGTTTGGAGACGTCAGTAGTGAAGGACTGGGCTGCTATCTTGATGCCTTCGGCCATGGTCAGATAGGGGCTCCAGAGATTCGCGACCTGATCAACGGTCATCCCGGCCTCCAGAATGTAAATCCCTGCGGCGGCGATGTCCCCGGCGTCCTTACCCACGACAGTGATCCCTACAATCCGACCCGTGTCCGCGTCGGCAACGATCTTGATGAAGCCGCGGGTATCACGGTTCACCAGCGCGCGAGGGATAAATTTGAGCGGCAGAACCCGGCACATGCACCGGATCCCTGCCTGGTTCGCTTCCTTGTCCGTCATCCCGACAGCGGCCAGGGCAGGGCTGGTAAACGTGACCCGGGGCAGGTGCCGGTAATCGACCTCACGCCCGGCACCCTCAAAGGCGTTCTCCACCATCAGGGCCCCGTGCGCGGCGGCGACGTAAACGAACTCCGGGTGACCCGTCACATCACCCGCGGCCCAGATCCTCGGATTAGTACTGCGAAGGCTCCCGTCGACCAGGACTTCCCCGCGGTCCCCGGTTTCAACGCCGACCATGCAAAGGTTCAAATCCTCCGTGACCGGGCGCCGGCCTGTTGCCATGAGCAGGCGCGCGGCCCTGAATTCCTCGTTTCCTCCTGAGACGGAAGCATCCACGACCACGTCCCCCGACACCTCATCGGTCCGGACCGAGGACGCTGTCGCTCGACGGACGACCCGGATGCCCTCATCGGCGAAGACACCGGCGAGGGCATGCCCGGCTTCAGGCTCTTCGGCCGAGGCGAGCTTGGACCGGACCAGGATGGTCACCTCCGTGCCGAGCCGGGCGAAAAGCTGCGCCTGCTCCAGCGCCACATACCCGCCGCCCACCACCAGCATCGAAGCGGGAACGTCCTGCAGCTCCATCGCACTCGTGGACGTCAGATAATCCACCTCGTCCATTCCCGGCACTTCAGGGATCCAGGGGGTGGAGCCGGTCGCGACCAGGTAGTGTTCCGCGCTGACTGTCTCGGTGGTTCCGCCCGGGGCGGTGATGTTCAAAACCGGTGCGGCTGCGGTTCCGGCGAACACCGCCGTCCCCCGCTGCAGGTTCCATCCATAGCCCGCGGCGAGATCCACATACTTCTCTGACCGCATGGATTCGACCAGTGAGCGCTTCCCGGCGACCAGTTCGGGCATATCCACCGGCTCTGCGGAGGTGCTGATACCGGGGAACCGTCCGGAAGCATCGAGGGCGACATGGCGGGCTTCCGCGGCGGCCAGCAGGGCCTTGGACGGGATGCAGCCCGTGTTCACGCACGTGCCTCCCACAGTGCTGCGCTCCACCATCAACACCCGCTTGCCACGGCTGGTTGCCCGGATGGCCGCAGCGAAAGCAGCCCCGCCGGAACCGATAATGGCCAGGTCATAATCGAAAGATGCTGCCGACACGAGGGACTCCTGAAGATGGAAGGGAAGCAGCCGCCAGCACACCTGTTGCTCAACCGACCGCCATGTGCAGCCTTCAACCGAAGACCAGCTCTGCATCCCATTCTCAACCTTCCCCTACACTGGAATGTCAAGGAATCGCCGTCCTGGCCGCCTGCTAAGAAATGAGTTCATGATGCGTATCGGTGAGGCCGCGGCAGCGGCAGGGATGACAACCAAGACGCTGCGTTTCTACGAGGACAGCGGGCTTCTCCCGGCAGCGAAAAGATCCTCTAACGGCTACCGGGACTACCATGACGACTCCGTGGCCAGGCTCGAATTCATCCGCCGCGGACGGGCCGCAGGCCTCGCCCTGACCCAAATACGCGAAATTCTTAGCCTCCGTGACGCCGGAGAAGCCCCCTGCGCCCACGTCCAAGACCTTCTCTCCAACCAGCTGGCCGAACTGGACCACCAGATTTCTGAACTAATGGCGCTGCGATCCATCGTCGCCGGCCTTCACGCCACTGCCGCGTCCGGGACCGACGCAAGCTGCGATCCCGAACAAATCTGCAGCTACCTCTGACGCACTACTCCGCCAGACGCCAGCTTCCAACAACCGGGACCCCGGGTATCGTCCCAACCCGCGGCAGTGTTTTCACAGACCCAGAAACCACGCCAAGAACCCCTAGACACCCTCACAACATCATCCCCGGACGTCCGACGGGTGGGTACCGTTCGGGCCGTCCTAGTGGGCTCCGATCACGTTGACACAATCAGTGCTGGACCTGTCCAGGATGACCGCAAAGATCGCTGCACTTGAGGGTCAGCCAGTCCCTCAAATCACAGCTGCCATAAGGCGTAAGGCGGAAGCAATCAAGTTCGTTGTACCGGATGTGACCGTGCAGGCTTGGGCTGAGGCGGTGCATCGCGGTGACGAATTCCGGCTGCACTAACCTGGCCGGGATGGCCTGGTGCACGAACCAATGGACGTGTCCTTCGAGGGATAGGCTGGGCGGATGGCTGATTCACTGTTTGAAATTGATGCGCCGCAGAACACGGTACCGCTACAGCACCTGCCTATCACTGATGAACAGGTAGGCCAGCTACGCGCAGCATTTGCAGAAGCCGGCATCCACGAGCAGCATGAGCGGAAGGCTCTAATAGAGTCATTCATGGTTCGCCCGGTGAGCTCCCTACGGGACCTTTACGCGACTGACGCACATCGGCTACTAAATCTCCTCCGGCAGCGCAAAACCGTCCAGCCGAAAAAGGTCGGAGGTTCTGCCTGGGACAACCGGGAAGAAGAAACGTGGATAGATAAGCTCTAAGCAGCCACTCTCCATGTTCAGTTGGTTCTCAGTCGGCAGTCGCCGTTGTGACGTCAGCTGCAAACGACTTCATCAACCTGACCAATAGCCCTTCACGTGGGTCCAAGATGATGTCGCGGCCATCCGCCCAGGTTTTAAATGCCACGATGTCTGAATGAGCAGCGGGTATGCGGTACAAACGGTTCATATTTTTCGAATCGCGGAGAATCGCCTGCAGGTTGGGGCTATCGATATTCTGCTGGCTTTTTAGGAAAGCTGCGATGGCCTTCGCCTCGGGTTCGCTACGCCCCCGTAGGGCTGCATCGAGAGTGTGGAGACGACCTCCTAAAGTCTGAGTGAGGTTTATGAGCGCACCATACTTCTCCGCAGCGGGGTGGAAAATTCGTTCGTTCAATACCCTTTCGAATGCTGCTGCCAGCCCAAGCAACGGACCTGAATGGTCTGCATTTCTGGGGGCGTTGAGTCCGAAATACTCGGCTGTGACGATCATGGTCTGAGCTTGCTCATCAAGCTGCGGCCAGATGGCACGTAGCGACGTTTCGGTTGCTTTCAGGGTGGGTCCGAGCGTTGAGGGCGGTAATCTGTCGGCTTCTCGCCGCATCGCATCAACTGCTACCTCCTGGTGAATTGCGGCTGTAAATTCGCCTGCATCGGAGGAATCTTCCGGTCTCGGAGCTCCAAGAAGAGACAGAGATCGCTCCCCCAATCCAGCTGCTTTAACCGCCAACCGTGCCGCTGCCTCGAAGGGTGTCATAGAGTCAACTTCGGGATCTAGCCCGAGCGCATGGAGCTCGCCGCCTTGATCGCTGATGAGAGTGTGATCGGTCAGCTCTCCCGGGCTGTAGTAGAAAATTGCTCCCATCGGAGGCTTGGAGTGCTTTAAGTTACCGAAATAGCCCAGCAGTTTGTACAGCTCCTCCGTTGGTACTTTCCCAGGTCTGCGCCGCAGTTTTGGGTCGAAGATCGCTAAGCCACGTCCGGCGACCGTATCAGCGGTAACTGCCAGATCTGGAAAGCCCAGTAGCTGTCCCGGGCCGGGCTCGAATGACCACACCACACCACCTTCGGCCAGCGCCGTGAGTGAAGCTTGAAAGTGTAGTTGCAGACTGCCGGCTCCAATGTTCCATGTGTACATGGGCCCGCGGTTACGCTGGGCAAGACTCTTAGCGGCTGTCGCGGGAGGCCCAATGAGCGCGGTGATGGCGTTTGCTAACTTCAGTAAGCACCAGATCTCGAAAAGTTTGGTGTCAAAGCGCGAATCGTAGAAGCTCCATTCTCGGTCTCCTACATCGGCAACTGCGGTGCCGTAACGCGTTGCTGCCACCCAGTCAGCCAGTTCCTTGTAGGGTTCCGGGGAAGCGATGTGCCCGGCCTCTAACCGGGCATTGACTCTTTCGATTAGGTCTGGAAGGGCCGAGCGCCGCCATACATCCAGAGCGAGTGTGCTGGTTCCTGCAAGCAGTGGAAGGCCGAGGCTTCGGCCCAGTCCGTCCTGGAGACGTTGAAGATCCCGCAGTTCCGGTGATCTGGCGGGAAGGAAGTCTCGGGGCATGGTCGTCAGATCTCTTCTGATCCAATGCGCGGCGTAGGATGCCAGGATGTTTTCCGGGGTGGCATTCTCCCGTTCCACTAAACGAATTGGATAACGTCTGGGAACCGCTATCCTCCCATGCTCCCGACTGTAGCGAGACAGATCCAAGCGGCCACGGATTTGTCCGACCGATTCAGCGCTCACCTGCGAGTAGCGGAAGGTGGGGCGGGCGGCTATGTCGCCTAGGATGCGGAGCAGCCTTTCCGCCGCTGCCAGTGAAGCCCGCAGTCTGACGGCCTTCGCCAGATCGTCAACGGCCTTTTCATCAGGCGTGGTGGCGAGTTGCTGGCTGACTTCCAACTCCCAGGTGGGGGCATCCGCGAAGTACGTGGCCAGCAAGGGTAACGATGCATTGATAGCCGCGCGTCGTCCAGCAGCTGTAAAGCGGCCTCCTTCCGCTTCTACGGCATCATCAACCAGTTCTTCGTCGGTTGCCTGCGCCACTTTGCTCAGTAGCCCGTGCTGGAGGCCATGCGGAGGTGCTGCAGGGCGTCACGTGTCCGCGGTAGTTTTTGCGTCTGCAGCCAGGCTTCAGCAGCGTCGAGCTGTACCTTCGTAAGATTTCCGGCCTGCGGGATGATTCGATCTGCCAGGGCAAGATCAAGAGCGGGCAGCATAGCCTCGGGTGTGTTGCCGGTCGCGGGCAACCTCAGCGCGAGTTGGCGATAAACGTCCACAACCTGTGCCGTACCAAGAGGCCAGCCGGGACGGTTGGTTGCCTCGTCTCCGTAGCGAAGCGTTAACAGCAGGTCGGCTAAAACAGCGGAAGCCTGGACCAATCGCGGGTCGGCTACGAAATCATCTTGGTTGAACCGTTGGTCCCCATAAGTCTCGGCATACCAGCTGGCCGCGCTGACGCGCGCCTGCCGCAGTTCATCCGGCACCTGTTCCTTTTGTGGAACTCCGACGTAAATGAATTGGAACCGCCGGCTCAGCCCCTGCGAGAACGTGTACACGTAATTGGTGTCCACAGTATTCATCGTTGCGATAATCCGGAACCGCTTGGGCAACCAAACAGCGTTTCGCTGTTCAGAATCCCCGAACCACAGCGGCAGGGGCACATCCTCACCCCCACCTCCGAGGACCGTGTAAAGGGGGCCGATGGCCTTATCTATTTCAGCGCGGCTAAATTCATCGATGATGAGCCAATGAGCTTGGTGGGGCTCGGTTTTGCCCTCCTCCTCATCCGCGTGCCGACTGATTACGCTTGCGCATTCCAGGGCAGCCCGTGGCACATGCCCGAGCCAAGGCACCAGTGTCTCAATCCCGCCTTTCGACGTCGGATGCAGCCCACCGATAACGTCGTAAGTGCTCCAGTCGGCGGTAGCAGTCTCCAAGTGGGCTGATGCGTTGAACGTCTCTGCCAGCACGTAGGCCAAGGTCGTCTTGCCGGTGCCTGGCGGACCTTGAAGCACTATGTGTCCTCCAAGCAGGGCTACGATGCAGCGCTCCAGGAGGGCATCCGCATCCGGCAGCAACAGCTTCTTTTCCGCCGCGAGCTTCTTGGCACGGGCGGTCAACACTGGAACGTCAGCAGACTCCAGGTGCAATTTCGAAACTTCTTCGGCGGCGCGATGGTCTTCATCGAAGTAGAAGAGATTCGCGTTGTCGGCGAGACTCATGGCGTGGGCTCCCTCTTAGTCAGGCCAGCTAGAAAAGTGGCCTTATGGACGGTGGTGACGCGGCCATAGCGCCGACAGGTGAAGGTCACGTTTCGACGGGGGTTGCGCCCTTCCTTGGTAACCGTCTTCACCTTGAGATCGGTAATCCGCCAGATCGCCGTATCCAGCAGGTCATTGCCCTCCCGGTTGGCCAGGACAAGACGGTCGTTCTGTCGAAGCCACGCGGCGGGTGCGGAATTCCACAGGTCGGCCACAACAGTTGCCTCGTCGTCCGAAATTACGTACTCGAGGGGTTGAACGGCGGCAGTACGAGCCGCTTGTTGGTCGGAGATCCACGGCAGCAACAGGTGAGCGTCGGAATATCGTGCCGCTGCCCGGCTGTCCCAGTGAGGTTCTTCAACGGCGAATCCGTCAGCTGCAGCTTTGTCTAGGGTCGCCCTGTCGATGTGGACACTCGATGAGCTGCCGGTGGCGCGCTTCGTCCAGCCGTCAAAGGCCGCAATGACTTCGCGGTCGGCGTCTACACCAAACCCAACGGTTTGCCGGCCTTCCTCATGGAGCAGATCGCCTTCGTGAGAGCGGGTTGTCTGGATCCGGTAATTCATGCCCGTCCGGCCTTTGCCTTCGTGGGTGATCTTCCAGGCATAGGCGAGCAGCAGAAAGCGCTGCTTACCTCGGACAAGATCGACACGTGAAGGGTTGACGCTGCGGCCACCGCTGACGCTTTCGCGCGCGGCAACACCCCACCCTGTCTCGCTGAATTTCTCCAGAACTACATCAAGCGCGCTCACGTTGCATACAGTACAGATATGCCCAGTCGACGGAGAAACTGCGTCGACTGGGCGAGAGCCTTTAGCTCAGGTAATAGTGCCTGTCTTTGTTCGCCAAGTTTGAATTCAGCAGTTCTTCGAGAGCCTTAAAAGACAACCCCGTGGGCTTTGCACCATTGGCAATGACGGCCCCGATTGACAGTGAGTAAAGGTATTCGAGGCTGCGCTGATGGGTCACTTCGTTCTTGTCGCCCTGGGGCAGAGTGGCTAGGTGGCGGCGGATGGCCTCCAGTGCGATTTCGCCGGCTCCGTTGAGATTCTGCACGTCTCCTTTAGCGCCGGCCGTAAAAGTGATGACAAGGTCAAAGAACGGTACAAGCTCTGCTCCGCTGCGGCCCTTATAGCCCTTCATCGAGCGTTGCATCTTGTCCAGGACGCTCACGTCGGTTTGAACGAGTCCGGCATGGTCGGTGGCTGCGAGCAGGGCCGACCACACTTTGTCATCGGCGTTATGGAAAACAACGCTTGCCCGAGCCCCTGGCGCAAGCACGCGGCGAACTTCTGAGAATGCGCCGGAAAGCAGCTTCTCGTAGTCATCGAGGGACTTCCCGCCCGCAGTCGAGGGAAGCGACTTGTTAACGACAATCTCCTCGGTGAGATCTGTGACGTCACCAAGCCAGGATTCCCAGACGACATTGCAATCGCCATAGAACAGGTTCGCTCCAAAGGGCGGGTCGGTAAAGACATAGTCGATGCTTGAACTTGGGAGCCACGACAGATCTGTCGCCGACGATTGGCGAGCGAAAGAGCGGTCGACTCCGCCTTCCAAGTCCTGCAAAGCGGGATGGGTCGAATAAAAGCGACTTACCTGCGCAACTTGGTGGCGGAAGATTTCGAAGACGTTGCCCTCTGCGATCAGCTGTGGGATGTACAGGGTGCCGGTGAGTGGACGTTGGCCGCCAAAGGCGTTGTAGCGCCGCATACGCGTTGCATGCCACGCCGTGTTGGTGAAGGCGAACTTCAGGGCGGACTGGACTTTCTGGTCCGCTTTGGTGGTGATGTAGTGCCACAACTCGCTGAGCGCGAGTTGGCTCCGGTGATTCCAGAAATCAGCCACCTGAGTGACATTGCGCAGATGAAGGGCTGAGCGTCGGTACATCTCCCGGTCCGGGCCCAGCGGAACTTTGGGAACCCAATGGGTCACAGGCCGCTGGGCAATGGTGGCAAGCAAGGTGAGGTCATGCTCATCCGCCGGCCCTCTTTGGAGCTTGCGGCAAGAACCGCAGGCAACGGCTTTTTCTGCAGGTTGTGTGGGCACACCACTAAGACCTGACCGGGTCTGTTCATTGCCGCATTTTCCGCAGGTGAGGGTGCGGGAGCTGCTGCCGCTTTCAGTTTTTTGGTCCCAGACGCGGATGGGTTCTGAGCATTGTGTGCAGGTATGCACGTCCGTCCATACCTGGTGCCGCAGACGCTCCAAGCGGCCGCAGGTGGGGCAGTTCGATGCGTAGAGCGCCACTTCTGTGGGTGTCATGGCCGTGGTTAGTGAGGTCATGGCTGCGGCGATGACTGTCGGGGGTACCGGGTGGCTGTGATTGTGGGCCAGGTGAACTGCACCCGGAGCAAGGTCCGACAGCAGAGCTCGCCGTCCTGTGTTGAGTGCGGCTAGTCCGGTCATGCCGGATCCACAGAAGGGATCGAGCACGACACTGTCGGGCTCACTGCTGGCCAGAATGAAAGGTTCAATGGCCCCCGGCGGTACTTTCGTCGGGTAGGTGTGCACTTGGTAGGCGCTGCTGCCCTTCGAAGAGGAGGTATCCGTTGGGATGGGTCGCCGGGCAGGGCCCCCTGTTTCGCGGAGTATTTCCTTAAGCCGTGGATCCATGTCCAGCTCAGTGATGTTGGCAGTGAGGGTCATTAGATTCCTTCAGGCTTGATATCGGGTGAAGCGTCGGCGGCCGGCAAGGGACTCCAAGCGCCCTTTTCGAACAGGAAGGTCTTGGTTAGGAGAACCTCAACTTGTCCGTAGGAATAGCCGGCGAAGGAGGCACCGCGCTCCAGCAGGAACCTCATGACGAAAGAATGGAGGTAGGGTGTGGTTCGCTGTCGTTGAGAAGCGGTCTGAAGATGGGTTTTGATTGCATCTATCACTTCTGTCTCGTCCACTGCCTTGGTGGTCGACTGCCGTCGTCTGGCAACCCCACCCACTGTGGAGTGAAGGTGCAACACAAGGTCGAAGCTTGATACCCGTTCCTGATTCGTCATTTGCTTCACCCCCTTGAAACTGGGCTGGGACTTGTCGAAGGCGACAGCAGATTCAAGGGTCAGGTCGGCGCTCTCAATGGCGCGTTCAAGACTGCTCCAGACGGCATCATCACTGCTGTGGAACATGACGCTCGCCCAAGCGCCAGGCTTAAGCACCCTAGCGATTTCTCCGAAACTGGCTGACATCAGCTTCTCGTAATCGTTGAGACTCTTTCCGCCGTGCTCAGCGGTCAAGGAAGTCGACACGATTGCCTCATTCGTCGTGTCAGTGAAGTCGTCCAGCCAGGACTCCCACAGGAAGGAGGCATCGGAGTAATAGATGTTGGCGCCAAAGGGAGGATCGGTGAAAACATAGTCCACGCTCTGGTCTTGGAGATGCCTGAGCTCAGTGGCAGAGGATTGGGTGACGCTGCATTGCCCTGGAGCCTCGCTCACCTTTTTTGCCAGCTGGACGACGGCGCTGAGCTTTCTGCGAAGCAGCGAAAAGACGTTGAATTCGTATGTCATGGATGCGATGTACAGCGTGCCCGAGAGCACGTTCGTGGGTCGCTTGGGATTCCACTGATACCTGCGGGATGCCCGGTTCACGATCGCGGTCGTGGCGAACCGCAAACCGGTCCGCTCCGATGAAGCACTGGCCAGCCTCCACACCGCAGCCAGGGCCCGCAGATTGCGATCAGTAAAAAAGTCAGCAGCTGTGGCGATACCCATCTTGCCGTGCTGCCCGCGCCACATCTCGCGCCAACTCTCCAACGGTGCCGTGGGATACCAGTCGGTGATCTCCCCTCGATGAGGGGAGTGAGCAATGGCCCGTTCTATCGCTGTGAGTGGCCGCTGTTCCCGACTCTTGCACCCTAAACAGGCCACCGAGACTAGGACTGGAGCGCCCGGCAGTATTTCCGCGTCTCCCTTGCGGAAACCGGAAGAACACAAGGGACAAACGAGGTTCTTTGAAATGGTCCCGTCCGGTTGCCGCGCGGCATCCCAGAAAAGTACCTCATGACTGCAGCCTGGGCAGACAACAGTGTCAGACCAGACCGTGTATTCAATGCGAGCATCGCCCTCGCAACGTGAACACTTTGTTCCGTAGAGCTCCTGCTCCAGATCAGCGAGGCTAGCCAATAAATCGCGTGCTGCCTCAGCCAGCGCTACAGGATCACTCGGCGTTGTGTACCCGGAAGCAATATGGACAGCTGCGGGAGCCAAATCCGAAAGGAGCCCTTTGCGGCCAGTCAGCAGGGCCGCAACACCGGTCATCCCCGACCCGCAGAAGGGGTCCAAAACTGTGTCGCCGGGGTTCGTGTAGTGCTCGATAACAGGCGCGATCCCCTCAGGGGGGACCTTGGTGTGGTAGCTATGTGCCCGGTAGAAGATGGAACCCTTCGCCCCAGTGATTTCCTGCCTGTACGGCTCCGTTACCGTTCGGCTCATTTCTGGGAATCCTTCGTGCCGAAGCGGACAGTGAACACAACGCCTAGAGCATCGGCAATCCGTGCCAGATTGGCCATGGTAATTTCATGGTCCCCTCTTTCCCAGCGGGCAACCACTGACTGGGTGGACCCCATCCGGGTCGCAAGCTGATGCTGGGTAAGCCCTTGACTCTCGCGATTCAGGCGCACCATAGTGGCGATTTCAGAGGGAGTGGAACCGCATTCTTGGGGCGATTCCGGGGCTTGGTCTTGAAGGAGTGGCACAGCTCCTATGCTATGAGCTGATGCGAAGGGCATCGAATCGACACGCCACCCGCCCTTTGAGACCTTCGACTCATCACGCCGATGGAAGCTGCCGAAGTGACAACTCCAGGGCCGCGTTAAACGGCAGTCCGGGATATTCCCGGGCGGTGTGACGTTGCCATCTGGACGGATGGCGGGGCTCGTCGCTGACTGACCATACCTTGCTGTCGGAAATACAGATCTCCTGACGCAGCCATGCGATCTGTGCCCTGAAATGAGCACGTACTTCCCCAACGGGCTCCTGGCAGCCATAAGCCAGCAGAATGTCCCCGCTAACCGCCAGGCGCTCACCGATTTCAGCCCGGGCGGAAAGCCACAGGTCGTAGTCCTTCCCAATCGCGTTGACCTCAAGAACGCTCTTGGTTGCAAGTGGAAAGAGATTCGCAATCGTTGCCTCTTCGTGCCCCAGCAGCTTAGCGGCGAGAGTGACCCGGGCGATGGTTCTGGCGCCGGTCGACAACGGAGGATTGAACAAGATTGCCGTGAACCCTGTGGGTGCCGTGCTGCGGCCCATTCATTCGTCTCTCTGTGCACCCGCGACGGTGTGCTGCTGGGTAGCAGAAAATGGTCGTCACGATCTAATTCCGAACACCCAAGAGTAGCGAATGGGGGGCGTTCGGAAGGAACCGTCAGGTTTCACTGAGTCGGCCGTTTAGGATCGAGCATGACGTGGAACAACTACGGGACCGAGTCAGTCCATGAACTTGATGGTCAGACGTCCATAAACGACTACCTCTTCCCCACAGCAGCCATAGTGCCGGTCGAAGTCAGACCACCCACGGACGAGGAACTGGCAGTGTTCCTTTCAGGTCACGACCTCTGAGATTTTGGTTTGCCCCTCTTCTCAGACCACGGGAATGTGGGCCGCAGACTGTGCGGCCGCGCGGGCAATCAGTAGCGCGATACGTAGACAGGGTTCGCTGCAGCGTCGCTGATCTCGACGGCCAAGTCCGTGCTCAGCCGATGGCCGTCGGCTTTCTTGATCAGGAATTTCATGGCCACAGCCGTACGCTCCGCTTTGGAGTAAACCGCTTGCCAGGCAGGGAAGTTCCTAAGTTCCTCGGCTATCTCCGCTTTGCGAGCTCGGAAGTCTTGCTCGAACTCGTAAACCTTGGCACTTATGATCCTGTTAGCTTCGGGCATGACCCGATGGGACAAGGTGATGTCGTCGATCTCGTCCATTCCGGCTTCAGCGATGATAGTTGCCATCAGGTGCCGACGCTTGCCCACTTGTTCGCCGCGGTATTTGCGGGATTCAGCCAGAACTGTCGCCGCCGTTTGGATATTCGTGTAGTACTCGGTCAGGCGTTCCCGCTGGGCTTCATTGGATTCTTCCTCTGACTCTTCAACCGCTTCGTGTAGCTCATTGAGGAAGGGAACCAGCCAATCAGTGCCAGCGTGCCACTCATAAAGCAGCCCCTGGGCGGCCCAGATTACCGTCACACTTTGGTGCTGTCCGTTGTACTGCCGAGCAGCTTCAATCAGATTCTTGGCCCGAGCGGACAAATTTTCCTGGTCATCGACAAGCTCGTCTAGGTAGTTCTGCACTTCGAAGGTGGAAGCACTAGAGCTGATGAATACCGCCCCGACCTTGGCTGCCACCCGGACGGCTTCGTCGACATTGAGGTCGCTGCCACTGAGGGCTATGTGGCTTTCACCCTCAACCTTTGCGCCAGGCACGAACAAAATGCCGGCCTCGTGGGCGCGGGCCGGAATGCTCTCGGCGATTTCTGCCAACTCCGTGGAGGTGTACGTAAAGGTCATGATTCAGATACTAGGACGTGTCCCGGTGGGGCGAGGACGGCACCAGCAAGGGGATGTGAAATGGCCCTGGACGGGCGGCCATAAGCGGAAAGCGAAGGAGCGGTCGGCTAGATCGTGACCTCACGCAACACCTTGTCCAATTCACTCAAGACCCTTTTTGCTTCATCAGCCTTTGCGTACGGCCCAGGCATCCGAAACACACGTGCACCCCAACTCGTCGTCTTCTCCTGCAAGCCCGGCTTTGATTTCCTCAAGCCGAGCAGCGCCTGAACCGGATGCCGGAACACCCCAATAACCAAGGGAACCTTGCGAGCCGCCAAGGAGGCCTCAAGCAAAGGCAACCCCTCACGAATTCGCTCGGCTTTCACCTGCTTCTCCCCCAGGGACGGAACCTTCACAATGTCCGTAAAGGCTATTCCACACTGCACTGCAGCGTCATCCAGGAACGGCGCGTCCGCCGGATCGAACAGGCCGACTTCAGCCAACCGCAACAGCTGACGCCGCCCTGCCGGACCTTGATAATAGTGGCCCGCCTCGACACTCTTCGGCGCGGGGTTTAGACCGACAACGGCAGCAATAACGTGCTCAGTAGGCCATAAATCGGCAAGCGTCAGTCCCCCCTGCCCGTCCGGCAAGCTCTCCTGATGGCCAATCAACCGATCTACCATTTGTGAGACGACTCAGTTGAAGGACTCAGCACGGACGACTACTAATCCGGCCAACGCGGTTGTGTCGAGTCCAGTAGGTGCGTCCCCATTGAGAACGTTGAGGACATATCCCGGCGGAGTTCGACGCAACCCCCGCAGTATTTGAATAAAGTACGGAGCGGAAAGGTGTCCCTGGTCTGCTGGTAGCGACTCGAACACATAATCCTCGCTGATCTGATCAGTCAGGTTCTTTTCCATAAGATCGAATTGCCAAGATCGCCTTTCCCGCGCCTTGGACACGAGCTGTTTTGCCACCGCTTGGGGAACACCGGCTGCTTCGGTGGTCAGGAATTCCTTCAATTCCGGTGTAAGTCCGTAAGTCCATTCCTGCGTACGAGGGGTCTCAGTGTCCGCTTGTGGATCCGCGATGCTCTCCAGTGGAATGGACTCCCTGTAGGCAACTCCGGGCTCTGCTCCTACGCCGTCGGCCGCCAACACCGACGGGTAAAACGAAACCGACTTACGGATGCAACGGTCACACTGCCCAAAGTCAGAAGGATGGTCCTTCCTACCGCACTCAACAGGCTTCCGATAGTCGGGGGAGCCAAGATAAAGCGCATAGCTCGGCGCTACGTTGAGGACATCCGCCGTTGCGTGTAGATCTTCCCACTGCTTTCCCGACTTGTATCCGAAGTCGATGGTCCATCGCTCCTTGTCCTTCTTGAGTCGCTTGGCTTGCACAAGCATGCCGAAGGATGTGCCGTCGTGGCCAACCCACCACCATAACCAGTCAGCCCCCACACCCGCTCCGCCGTCTTTCAGTCGCTTATCACCCCCCTCTTGATTCCTAGTGAAAGGGACGACATGAACCAGCGGGGGCACTTCGACGAGCATGATGTTGGTAGTGGTTTCTTCATCCCAGTCCAAACCGGAAGTCTCCCCCATAGCCATGTATTGATACGCGGCATTTCGTGCTCGCTCAAGGACTTGCTGGAGAGTGGGGACGGAGTTAGTCACCAAGTAATGATGACAGTTCCACGGAGGGCCCTCCGGGCGAGTAGTCCGTTCCAGTTCCTTGGAATTGGAACACGTCGCTGGAGAGGACCCTGGCCAGCAGGAATACTCGACTCCGTTAGCCTTGCCTGGCCTTTGCCAACGCTTGCTTTCGTCCGGCACATAGTCTTTCTGAATGACGACACACGCGGATCTTCAGGCTGTTCCTATCAAACAGATCTGGCAGCAATTACGAGCGCTCCGTTCCCAGCGGGTCGGTCGAGCTGCCCGAGGCGATCGTCAGAAAACCTTCAACGCCGCCCTGGAGCAGGCGGAACAGCTGTTCTCCGCCGGTTCGACAGTCGGCACCGCAACCCAGCCCATATTGCTTTTTTACGGGTTGTCACAGCTTGGTCGGGCCATCGCTGCCACCTCAACGGAACTCGACAACAATGAGTATCGACTTAGCGGGCACGGCATTAGCGATCAGCTCAACGGAGCAGCCACCCAAGGCCTCGCCCGAGTACCCGTCCGCGGCGAAGGCAAGGGTGCATTCCCGGTAGTAGCAAAGGCGCTGAAAGCATCGCCCATGAGCCAAGAGGTCGCCTTAGGTGACCTCTGGGGCCTGCTACCCGATGCCGAACGATTCCCGTTGCCCGGAAACTCCCGGCTCCAACGGCTGATACTCGACCAGGAGTCACCGCACATTATTCGGGTTTCGGACCTCGCAAGGGGACAGCTCTACCCGCTGCCTATCGACCTCCAAGTTAGCGTTAAGGATCCCTCCATCGGACGCGATGTCATCCCCGAAGCGGAGATCACAGAAGAGCACCACTTACTCCGGAAGCACCTTGAGCCCTATCCCTCTCTGGCTGGATGGCGCCTTCCAGATCCAACCGGCCGTATCCCTTATCAACGCGGCTACTACGACTCTGAGACATGGCTGCATGCCCCAGTCGCTTTCCCGAAATCTAGCTCGGAATCAGAGAAGTCAGCATTAGAAGGCCGCGCCACCGAATACCACGGCGTCCTCTCTGTGTATCCGAGTCTGGACGACTCGAACCTACCCGCCCACCCCTTCATGCTGTGGTGGGCCGTACTATTTACCCTCTCCCGCCTAGCCAGATATGAGCCCAGCGTCTGGTTGAAACTGACATCAGTCGCAGAAGATCCAAGCGCAGTCCCAATCGAATACATACTCAATGAAGCAATCAGGGCTGTCCCCGAACTGGCGCTGAACGCAATCCTCTGCGTCTCCGGGCAAGGAGGTTAGTTCGTAGGCCCCAGGTCGGATCGCCTTTTAGTAAGGGGGTCTCCTGAGATCAATTGCCAGCCAGAGCGACCAACACTCCAAGCACCGCCACTGCCCCAATCAGTAGTCCAAACCGGCAAACCCTAGTCGGGAAAGGGTGCTGGCTTTGCGACGTGCACTTCCTTGGAATTGGGACACAACTCGGCGAGGCAGGTTCGCTCCGTGGCTATCGGCGGTAAATGGCGGCTTTTTCACGGCGCTATTTGTCACTTGGTACCTAGGGGCCTCCGTTGTAGGTTCCGAAGTTCCCGGCCCGCCGGCCATCTTGTCGCCGCACGATGTCAGCAGTTGCCTAACCTTGGTGCGCCATAAGCTGTCCCAAAATTAGGAACGCGTTATGCAGCTGCGGATGCGACTTCTGGGACGTCGTTCCTGCTGAGGGCCCGAGTCAGTGATGAAACGCTGACGCTAAGCCGCTCAGCCGTTTCCTTCAAAGTCTTTCCTTCATTGCGCAGCTGCCGGGCCGTTTCTAATTTCCCCGGTGTCATCGCCCGCGGGCGGCCACCGAGCCGGCCTCGCGCTTTAGCTGCGGCCAGCCCAGCCTTCGTTCTTTCCGACAGCCGTGAGCGCTCATATTCCGCGAGAGAAGCGAACATGTCAAAGATGAGCTTGCCGTGGGCACTGGTCGTATCCAACCAAGGTTCAGCCAGGGAACGGAAGCCTATCCCCCGCTTACCCAACACTGTGACGATGTCCGCGAGGTCGGAGGTACTACGGCCTAGCCTGGTCAGGTCCGCTACCAACAGCACGTTGCCCGGCTGCAGATAATCCAGGCAGTCCTTCCAGCGCGCCCTTGCCTGGGTAGCACCGGACGCATACTCCTGAAAGACCCGGACCGCTCCGGCCGCTACCAGCGCGTCCACCTGCGAATCGAGCGATTGACCACGAGTACTGACCCTCGCATAGCCGACCATGTTCCTAGACACGTCAAAAACCCTCCAACAACCCTTTTGACCGGCTTTCTTTTCGGCAACCAGTTTTGACCACAGTAAGAGGAATTTTTCGACTTCTTGGGACTGTCCGATAAACGGTGTGTGGAGTCCGGCCGGTTTTCATTGTTGAGTGGTTCTTTCGAACCGGCCAGCGAAGGTAATAGCGAACGCGTTTAGCGCAGGCTTCCACCTCATCACCCAGCGTGCACGGCCACCGCCGGTTGGATCAAGAGATCTGGTGACCAGGTATAGGCATTTCAGGGCAGCGGTCTCGTTCGGAAAGTGCCCGCGGGCCCTCACCGCCCTTCGGTAGCGTGCGTTGATCGACTCGATCGCGTTCGTCGTGCAGATGACCCGTCGGATCTCCACGTCGTACTCCAGGAAGGGCACGAATTCGGCCCAGGAGGATTCCCAGAGCCGTACGATGGCCGGATACCGCTGGCCCCACTCGGCAGTGAATTCGGCGAACCGGTCCTTCGCCGCCTGCTCGGACGGGGCCGTGTAGACCGGCTTGAGCGCCTTGACGATGCCGTCGCGGTGCTGGCGTCCGGCGTAGCGGAAGCTGTTGCGGATCAGGTGCACGATGCACTGCTGCACCACCGTCCGCTCCCACGTGGTCGTGATCGCCTCCGGCAGGCCTTTGAGCCCGTCGCAGACGGCGATCAGCACATCTTCCACGCCCCGGTTCTTCAGCTCCGAGAAGACCTGCAGCCAGAACCGGGCACCCTCGCCACCGTCGCCGGCCCAGATGCCCAGGATCTCCCGCTCCCCATTGGTGGTGACGCCCATAACGACGTAGAACGGGGTGTTGCGCACCTGCCCGTCACGGACCTTGACCACGACCGCATCAACGAACAGCACCGGATAGATCGGATCCAAAGGCCGGGCCGACCATTCGGCCAGTTCTCCGGCGACTTTCTCCGTGATGCGGCTGATGGTGTCTTTAGAGACTCTGGCCCCGTAGACCTCCTCGAAGTGGGCGGCGATTTCCCCGGTCGTCAGCCCCCGGGCAGAGAGGGAGAGCACGATCTGGTCGATCCCGTCCAGACGCCGTTTCCGCTTGGGCACGATCACCGGTTCGAACGACCCGTCCCGATCCCGGGGCACCTCAATCTCGACCGGACCGATCTCGGTCAACACGGTCTTTGACCTGGTGCCGTTGCGCATGTTGGCTGCGATCGGTGTCTGGCCGTGCTCGTGGCCGAGGTGCTCTGTCAGCTCGGCTTCCAGAGCGGTCTCCAGCACATTTCTCGTGAGTTGGTTCAGCAGCCCGCCCGGGCCTACCAGGCTCACGCCCTGTTCCTTGGCCTGCGCGAGCAACCGCTCCGCAAGCTCCTTCTGATCGATGATCTCTCCCGTCACAGGATCGATCATCACCCCTGCCATCTCGGACGTGGACTCTGACACGGCCGTCTCCTTTCGGATCAGGCCGGACTCCACACACCGTTATTCAGACAGTCCCGACTTCTTTTGTGGATGTTGGCGTTAGGTGGCGGCTTTTTGTGTTCGCTCTTTGTCGCTAGTTGCCGATGACGAGGATGCTTGCTGCTGCTTCTACGACGTCGTCGGTGATGGTTTCGAGTTGGTTGATTTTTAGGACGCGTGTGATCTGTGGGAATAGCCGTTCGAGGAGCCGGAAGTTGCCGCGGGTGATGCGTTCTACTGCGGCGATTGCCTGGGCGTCGGTGAAGTCGTCCGGGTCGAGGGTGCGGCCGAGGCGTTTCCAGTGTCGGTCCAGAACGAAGAGGAGCTCGTCTCTGCCGAGGGCGCGGTATCGGTGGGAGAAGCCGAGGCGGCTGTATAGCTGGGGGTAGTGCCGGAATCGTTGGTCTATGCCGGGCATGCCGATGAGGATCATCGGCAGGTGGGTTCGGTCGTGGTTGTCACAGAGGAGTTCAAGGGCTGTCGCGTTGAGGCGTTCGGCTTCGTCGATGATGAGCAGCTCCACGAGCGTGGTGACTCTGTTCATTGAGCGTGGTGCGGCATCGAGTTTGTGTAGGTGTTCGTCGATGCACGAGCCGATTCTCACCTGGTATCGGTGTATGTCTTCCATGAGTGTTTTGGGACGGCAGAGTACGTCCGGGGTGTAGAAGACGGTGCGGGAGCGGTTGGCCAGGCTGTAGTGCTTTTCGTCCTGATCGCCGCGTGGTCCCCACTCGGTGATGTACGGCTCAAGGTCATCCCAGTTTGCGTAGCGGCGCGCGGAGAGTGTTTTACCCACCCCGGCGTCCCCGTGGCAGATTCCTATTGTTCGTTCTTTTCGGACTGCGTTGGCGAACTCGTTGAAGCGTCGGTGTTCCTTGGTGACGATGAATGTGGGGTTCATCATTAGTCCTCTTCGTAGGTGCGCAGTCGGCGCCTTCGCCGTACTGGTTCAGTGATGCGCGGTTCGTCACGGCTGGTGACTGATGGAATGCGGTCGTTGATGGTGCGGCGCAGTTCTCTCCGGCGCGCTCTGCGTGCGGCCTCGATGTCACGCAGGCTCAAACGAAGGTTGGGGTGATCTTCGTCAATGGCGACGCAGACGAAGGTGTCGTGGTCATAGACGCGGATCTCGGATACGTCCCGCGGGTCGTATCGGATGGTGACGGTTTGCCCCACGAAGGGCGCCAGAGTGGGCGAGAGGTAGCGCTGGCCTTGAAAGTGGATGCCGTCGCGTTGCACGGTTCGGTTCTTTGGAACTGTCAGGAGGAGTCCGTCGAGGTCCTCCAGGGATTCGGGCATCCGGGGAAGCCAACCGTCCGCGACCCAAGCATCGCGTGGTGAGACACCAAGTTCGCTGTGGGGCCGGTCGTTGTAGGCGGCGACGAAGCTTCCGATGGCGCGATCCAGTCCCGGGAGATCGAGTGTGGGTTGTGGTTTCCTGTTGCCCGCTCCCAGATGCCCGGGGAGGGTAGGAAGAACCTCGGTGTTTATGGTTCCGAAGAACCGTTCGATCTTTCCTCTGCCCTGGGGACGGCCGATGGTCGAGTGGATGATGCGGACGTGCAGCTCGATGGCGGTGCGTTCGAGGTGGTGGCTGGTGAAGTCGGAGCCGTGGTCCACGTGCAGGATGTCGGGCAGCCCGCACATTGCCCAGCTGGGGTCGCTCTTGCGCCAGATGGCCTGCCGGAGTGCCAGGGCCGTGTTCAGTGCTGATGGTGCACCGGTGAAGATGGTGTAGCCACAGAGCGCCCGGGAGTAATCGTCGATCACTGTCGTCAGCCATGGCCGGTCGGGTTTACCGGTGGCGCCGCTAATGAGGATGTCGAGTTGGGTGTGGTCCGCTTGCCATATCTGGTTGGGCCGGTCGGCGCGGCGGCGAAGGACAAGTTCATGCCGGTCCCGATAGGATGCGGGACCTTCAAGAGCCAGGGTCACCAGGGCAGGGTCGAGTGCTTGGACTATCCCGCGGACAACGGAGTAGCTCGGCGCCAGCGCACCTCTTCTGCCCGCTTCGGCCACGGCGAGTCTGTGCAGCGTTGCCATGCTCGGGCGGGGCTTCGTCAGTGCAAGTCCCTCGATAAACCTAACCATTCCTGGGTCTAAGCGCCGCGTGCCGGCATCGGCGCGCGGTCCCAGGTCGAGAGCACCCGCACCACCAGCCCGGTAGAGCCGAAGCCAACGTTGAAGAGTACGGGTGCTGATCCCGGTTTCACGGGCGAGGGCGGCAAGGGGAATCTGGTCCTCGACGTGAAGTCGAAGGACTCTCCAGCGCTCTTCGCCGGTCAGGAACACCTACATCGTGATGCCCTCGCGCGCGGCGAAGGCTTGCTGGTGGCGGTAAAGAGTCGCACGGCTCCAGCCCACGAGGCGGGCCGCGTCCTCGGCGGTGCGTCCCTTCTCCCGGGCATCCTGCGCGATCGCCAGCTTGTCCGCAATGACAAGCGGATCCGTCAGCGGCCGGCCAAAGCGTGTTCCGTTCTGCCTGGCAGCGGCGATGCCGGCATTGACTCGCTCGACGATCAGCTCGCGCTCATACTCGGCCAACGTGGCGAGCATGTTAAGCATCAGCCGGCCCGTCGAGGTCGCTGGGTCAATACCGTCTGAGATGGATCGGACCTGGACGCCGCGTTCTCTCAGCAGGTTCACGGTGTTTAGCACGTCGATCAATGACCGGCCCAGCCG
Source organism: Pseudarthrobacter phenanthrenivorans Sphe3 (assembly GCF_000189535.1). Classification (NCBI taxonomy): domain Bacteria; kingdom Bacillati; phylum Actinomycetota; class Actinomycetes; order Micrococcales; family Micrococcaceae; genus Pseudarthrobacter; species Pseudarthrobacter phenanthrenivorans. The sequence goes on along the minus strand of NC_015146.1, from coordinate 144,174 downwards.
ATCGACCCGCCACACCACGACGGTGTCGCCCTCCTCTGCGTACTCGAGGAGCCTCTTCATCCCGGGCCGCTCGATCGCCGTCCTACTTCCGGAGGTCACGTCGGCGAAAACGTCGCGCTTCTGCACGCCGGCGGAGACGAGTGCGTCGAGCTGCAGCTGGGCATCCTGGCTCGACGTACTCACCCGCGTATAACCCAACTGCCTCATTAGGCCATTCTGGCTCAGAAAGTCCGTCACGGGCCACCGCTGAGACGATTTATAGTGAGACGCGTTTCCGAGACATAGGCGAGCCCGGCTTCTCAGCCAGCTGCTAACCCTCCTCAGGTCCATACCAATGTCTTGAAAAGCTTTTGATTTTCAAGACACTAGGCAGCTAAGAGCTGCGGCCGGCGTCCGTTTGCCGCACCTCATCGGGCAGTTTCCCGGGGGAGCCATACGGGAAGCATCCAGAGTCGGAATGACACGGGTCTCCTGAGCCAGCGGTTTCCCCTCCGGCCCGCCGGAGAGGACCGGCTAACGGGACGACTTGCGGACAAAGACTTTCGGGATGTTTTTCGGTTTGGTGAAACCTTTTTGGGTGTTCCCGGACAATACAGTGCATGGGGACAGTTAATTCTGCGGACGAAGAGCTATGGGCGCGTAGTCTTGCCGGCGATAGCGCCGCGTTCTCCGCGCTGTACCGTCGGCACCGAGACCGAGTCTTTCGTCACGCGTACCGCATTTCCGTAGGCCACCACACTGCCGAGGACGTTACGGCTACGGCATTCCTTGAGCTATGGCGTTTAAGAAACAAAGTCCGACTGGTCGACGGGTCGATACTTCCTTGGTTGTTGGTCACCACCGTCAACGTGGCCCGGAACAACAGCCGAGCCCTCCGGCGACACCAAAAACTCGTTCAATCGCTTCCGCGGTCGGAGGACGCGCCGGATGTGATGGAGGAATTCTTCGCCGGAAGTCCCCAGGATGCCTTGAATAAGGAACTGTCTGAGGCCCTGCGATCACTCAACCTCACGGACCGGCAACTCGTCAGCCTCGTGGTGTTCGAGGGTTACACCCTCGCCTCGGCTGCCAAGTTGTTGGCTATCACGCCCTCGGCAGCAAAAACGCGCATGCACAGGGCCCGTCAACGGATGAAACTCTCCGTCGAGCACTCTTACGTTCCCGCGATGGAAGGAAATCAGTCATGAATGGACTGCACTTCGATGAACGGTTCAGTGATGCTTTAGAGGCAGAGCTGGTCACTCGCGTGCAACAGGCCGCCCCCGGCAAATCCCGAAGTGGTGCTCGGCTGTGGGGCGCCGGGATAGTAGCCGGCGTGGCCGTCCTTGGCGGCGTTGGTGCCGCTGCAGCAGGGATCCTCGTCCTACCAGGGGGCGAAAAAGTAACCCCGCTGGGATCAACCGTTGAGGGAACATACACTGGCCAAGCGACCATCGACCTCGGAACAGCGCCGGAAGGAGCAACCGGAGTACGCGTGGAACTCATATGCCTGAGCACGGGCAATTTCACGTACCCGGACGGCGCCTCCAGCAATTGCACCCAGAAAGACATCGGCGGCGAAGCTAGCGACGCCATATATACCGTGAAATATGCCGCTGGAATGGAACGCTTCACCATCGTCACGGAACCGGACACACGATGGAAACTCACCGCGAAGTACGTCCACGAGGAAATCATCGAGTGGGCACGTAACGCAAAAGGCGAAACCTATGGCGTGATCAATGAACGCGGCGAACCAGACCTCATCGCCGTCGCAGCCACCACAGGACAGTCCGGCTACGTCTACAAAAACGATCTCAAGGAAGCCAGCGGCAATGTAGAGGGGAAAACATTCAGCAGTCCTGAAGAGGCTATGGCCTGGATCGACTCGCACCGGGGGAAGCCCATCCCGGTGTATGACAAAGAGGGCGAAACAAAAGTCGGAGAATTCATCAGCGGCCGGTGACCTGCTGATCCGACCTCAGCCTTCATCCGCGTCCGTTTAGGGCACCCTGCGGACATCGCGAACCCCGCGTACTCAGGATCAACCAACTCGAAACCATCACCGATGACGTCGTGGACGCAGCAGCAAGCGTCCTCGTCATCGGGAACTAGCGACACAGAGCGAAAACAGAACGCCGCCACCTAACGGACAAGTCCACAACTCTTTTCGGAGACCTGCCGAGCGTATGTCAGAAACGGTCGTTATTGACCTGTGCTGAATCGAGCGGAGCAAATGAAGAATCACACAGTTTGCCTCTCCCCCAATTCACCTCTACGTATATCCCCGCAGCGGGTCCACATTGACCTAGCCAACATCGAACCTGAACCACACCAACTTCAATGGCGTGCGACCTCGCGGTACACCGCACAGCACGCGACAGCACCACACCAGTACCACACCGGTACTAAGCCGCGACAAGTAAAGGCAAATGAACCTCGTACCGGCGGTTATCGCTTCCCCTCGGAACCCACAGCCGAAAGCACCGCACCAGAACCGAGCTGGCACCGCCCCACCTTAGGACACACAACACACCGGTACCGCACCAGCCTGAGCCGACACCACCACAATCGCCCCAGCACCACCCGAACTAAGCATGGCACCACACCAGTACCATACGGGTACCGCACCAGCCTGAGCCGACACCACACCACAACCGCCCCAGCACCACCCGAACTGAGCACGGCACCACACCAGTACCATACCGGTACCGCACCAGCGCCAGCACCACACCAGCCTGAGCCGACACCACACCACAACCGCACCGGCACCACACCACAGCTAGGACAGCACCAGACCAGTACCACGCCGGTACTGCACCGGTACCGCACCAGCCTGAGCCGACGCCACACCACAACCGCACCGGCACCACACCAGTACCAGACCAGTACCGCACCAACCTGAGCCGCTGAAGCGCTACATGCGGCCCCTAATACGTGCCACAACAACCTTTCGGAAGATCACCTGCACCACGCCGAGTACCGTACTAGTACCCAAAAGGGGCGGCCTGGCACTAGAGCGCCAGTGGCAGAACCTAGATAAAACTGCGGGCGGCACCTCACCAGAGGAAACCGCCCGCAGAGACACGTAGGGGAGTGGGGGAGAGGCCTATTCGGAAAGGCTCGAACCGTACTTTTCCTCGAGGATGGGCCAAACGAGGCGCTCCAAAATCTTTTGCTGGCTCATCTCCTCGACGAGGGCTGCAGTGCGCAGCAACTCCAGCTGGGAGGTGCTGGCACGGAAGTTGATACCGCCGGTCTTCGGCTCGCGGTTCCGCTGTTTCCAGGCTTCCATAGCTGGAGCAAGGATGCGGGCCCTGGGGGAGGGCGAATCAGTCGCCTTCGGCACCGGCGTCTTCGACGTGCTGGATTTCTCAACCTCATATGCCGACGGTTCAGCCGGCTGGGGGAGTGCCGTTACAGGAGCAAGAGGTTGTTCTGCCTGGGCAGCAAAGGCCTCTATCTGCTTCTCGGTCTGCGGATCAGTGCGCCCCCGCTGCCTCACCATGCCAGAACCTCCTCTGTTAGAAGCTGAATCTCACGTTTGGCTTTGGAGTCCTTCATCTCGACCACACCTAGCCCTTCCGAGACGCTGGTCTGATAGACCTTCCGTTCGTGCAGCTTGGTGCGGGCTACGCGCAGCTCGGGGAAATCAGCAAGGTAAGTGCGTGCCTCGGAATCGGAGTCAGAGAACACGTTGGTTGGGACCCGGTTGAGGACGGCAAGTGCCTTCAGCTCAGGATTGAAGTCCCGGGCCTGATTGATAGTGACAACCAGACTCTCGGTTGTGTCGAGGTCGGGCTGACTCGGAGGGATCGGCACGAGCATGAGATCGGCAGCTGTCATCGCTGTCCGCATCTCCGAGGAATCCTTACCGGGTGCGTCAACAATTACAGCGTCATATTTGTCGGCCAAATCAAGCAGCGTCGCGCGAAGGTTGCCGGTCTGGCGAACGGTGGTGATGGGGGAGTACCCGCTGTCTTCGCGGTCCTTGGCCCAGGTGCTGGACGTCTTCACGGTCGGGTCAGCCTCGACGATGATGACGCTCTTGCCTTTGGACGTGAACTCTACGGCTATATTCACGGCGATGGTGGACTTTCCAACCCCGCCTTTCTGATGCGCGACCAAAATTATCACTTGGGATACCGTCCTAGTGTGGTGTCGGTGTGGTACCACTCTGGGGTCAGACGGGTACCACTGGGTTTGAGCTTCGAAAGCCGATGGTCATACCGGGCCTTCTTCTACATCAATAATTCCGCAGTAACTATGCGCACCTTGGGAGGCGCGCCGCGGGCTCAATCCCCGTATCACCCCAGCGTTAGGGGGTGCTCCATACCAACTATCAAAACTCGCCCCTAGGCGCATGCCCGCGGATCGCTGCTGGCCTTATTGCCAGTTCAGCCGGTGCGACGGAACGCTATGTCCGAGAGTGACCAGTCGTCGGGCGGCCCTTCGAACATTTCCCATGGGTAGTCATCGTCAGGTGAGAGGAGTTCAGCAACGGTAGTAACGTTCTTAGCCAGCCACTCACGCCAAATAATGCGATCCGTCCGGTACCGCTGAACCTGGACAACCACGGCTTCCAGTATGCCAAACCGCTCAGCCAGCTGTTTGAGGGATGTGGCCGCTACGATTGACCAGGCACGGCCAGCATCGCGGCTGATCAAGTTCCAAGCTGCGAGAATCTCGAGCGCTTCGTGAACGGCAGAGCGGGACAGTCTAGTAACGCCAACAATCTCGGTCGTAGACAGCGCGGGAGAGTGTTCCAGTGCTTCATAAACGAATGCTGCCGGCAGACCCAATTCCCGGAAGACTGGCCGGAGGCCGTGAATCTTCCCTTTCTGCCAGCTAGCTTCCTCGGCCGCGGTCTTGAGCTCCTCGGGGACAGTAAGCATGTACAAATCTCCCTTGGTGCCGCGCGCTTCTTCAACCAAGGTCACAAGTGGGTCCTTCTCAACACGCAGCTCCCGCAAGTGCAGGCTAACAGTGGTGTGGTCGAGGCCAGTGGCCACAGCAATGGATCGGACACCGAATTCAATGAAACGGGACCCTGTCTTGTGGGCTGCCTCCCCCAAAGCCCGCAAGACCATCCTCCTGGCCATCCCACTCCTGGATTGCTGGTAGCTGACCTCCCTGATCCTGAGAGCACTGCGCCAGGACCGGATGTACTGATGCTCTGCATCAGGGTTAGTAGTTGGATCTAAACCCTTTAGTGGCCCCGCCTGTGTATTTGGCTGGCTTGTGGGGGATCTGCGGACATTGTTCTTTCCGTTCCTACTGGCCGGGTTTTTGCTGAGGTAGGCGAGGGCATTCATCCAGTCCCGTCGCAGGGACGGGAGCCTGTGCCGGGCGGCGTAGCGGGCGTAGAAGGAGGCCAGTCCGGGCCAGGTTCCCTGGAGCAGCCGGCGTTCAACGTCCACCAGATCGAGGCCGGCGGCAGCGGCTCCGACGATGACTGCTTGGCGGGCGTCTGAATCGGTTGCGTAGCGCTTTGTGTCGTATATGCCGGTCTGGGCAAGCACCTGCATGGCGCGGGACATGCGGCCAACAGGCTGGTCCACAACTGGTGCCGCGGCGGTTTCCGGAGTAAAGGTTGCCTCCTGGCGGAGTGCCCGGACGGCCTTGATCTCTGCGGCCAGGTCTTTGGTCATCGCGGCCCAGACCGCGGCACTGTTGGGGCGGCGTACGATGTCGTAGGCCATGGACAGGCTCATTGCCAGCTCCTGGTGGCCGCCCCGTTTGTGGGGTGAGCCGGGGGTTCGCATGCAGCCGTGGAGCAGATTCTGGTGCGGGGTCTTGTCTAGGGTCCGGTACCGGGTGCCTAGCGCCTCAACAAGATCACGCGCTTCGGAAAATGTGACCCGCTGCGCCAGCGGGACGTAGATGTGGCGGCCACCGTTGGGGGAGTAGTCCTCGATCCAGCGGGCCTCGACCGAGTGCAACCAGGTCTGAACGGCACGAACATCTGCGTGAACCCAGTCCTGCCCGGCTACCGAGGAGTCGAAGTCCAGGAAGATAGCAGCGCAGGTGCCGTCCTTGCCGAAGATCCGGACTGCCGCGGGAACAGACGGAAGTGCCTCGGTGAGGTTCCGTTCGTGTTTTTGCGGATACGACTTACCAGCGTCCTTGGAAAGGCGGACCCGTGGCTGACCTGCGAGAGCAGGTGCAAGGGCGGCCCAAGCTTCTGCGGGAGAACATGACGATGAGAGGTTGCGCGACACGCCAGAAACAGGTATGGCTGGCGACGCACATGGGAGTCCATGTACGATGAGAACAATCCTTTCGGGGAGAGTTGCTGTGACAGGCAATGAAAAGAGACCGATCCTGGCAGATCGGTTTTGCTACACAAATGAAGCCCTGTGAAGGACTTCCAAACGATTCGCGTACTGTTCGCCGGCAAGCATCCCAGTACGTGAATCAGAAGCTTCGACGGCCCTCCTCGTGGGGGCCGTCAACTTTTAAGAAGCTAAGCGGCCAAGTGGCAACTCCTCCTGCTGAACGATTGCGTGAAGTCTAGTTTTGGCCAGGCGTTCTTCAACCACATCGGACAGCCAGTCACTTACGTACTGATACCCCTCCGCTTTGGCAATCTCTTCCATTGCATCGGCTTTCGGAGTAGCGATGCGGAATCCGACGAATTTGCGGTCGCCTTTGGAGCGTCTGCCCGTACGAGTAGTTGGAGCCATCATCCCTGTCCTTTGAACTACAGCAGCCGGGGCTGCTTCTACTTCATTAGAGTGGTCGGGCCGGAAGACCTGGCGGCCCTGAAGGAGTGAAATGCTGGACCTTCCAGCTCCTCTGAAACTGAAACTACCACCGGGGACTACCCCACCTCGGTATTGAAACAGAAACAGTTCCCGGCGTGTTGAAACAGAAACTGGCCGCTGCAACCGACTGGTCACCAGTGTCGTAATGCCGCGTTCTGGTTCACTCGCCGAGATGCGCTGAATAGCAGTGGATAACACTTTGCGGGCCCTCGTGCGCTTGAGGATGTGGTCAGGAAACGGGCGCGCTTCGCCTTCGTGGCGTGTTGCTTTGGCATTTCTTTGCGTGGGGAGCATATGCGTTCTGTCGCCTAGAAACCTTTGGCCACTGCAGCGGCTGCGGCAAGCCAGGCGCGTTGGGTGGCGGGTTGGAGGGCGTCGTAGCGGATGGGTCCGTTGACGAGGGCGGGGTCGTAGGGGATGCGGAGCACGGCCCGTACATGCGGGGTGAAGCCGTCGGCGATCCTGCGGGCCTCGTCTTTGGCGCGCTTGAGCGCGTCGCCGCTCATGCTTCGCTTGGCATCGGTGGATTCGGACACGATGACGACGGCGTTGCGTGCCAGCTCGGCATCGTGGCCACCACGGGATTCGAGGGTTTGGAGGGTCAGGCGGGCGGCTTCGGCGCGGTCTTCGATGGCTGTCACTGGGACCACGAGCTGGTTGGTGTGGTGGATCATTCGTCGCCAGTTGGCGGCGCGGGCGGTGTTACCGGAGTCCATGACGATGAGCCGGTAGTAGCGGGTGAGTACCTGGTGGGCGATGTCCACCTCTTCGGCGGTCACTTCGTGGTCGCCCTCCTCGTTCTCGTCCGAGCGCAGGACGTCGAACTTGTCCGAGGTCTGATGGTGGACAAATTGGGCGATCTCGGCTGCCTGGGCGCTGGGGGAGAGCAGCGCCTGGGAGGAGTCGATGAGATCAAGGACGCTGTTGTTATGACCGCCCTTTTCGGTGCGCCAGCCCAGCGTGCCCTGGGATTCGTTGTTGTCCCAGGCGACGGTCGCAGCGCCGCTGTAGCGGGCCAGGATCGCGCTGAGCATGACGACGGTGGGTGTCTTGTTCGCTCCGCCCTTGCGGTTGACGACCGCGACGGTGCGGGGCCCTGGCCAGTGCTGGCTTACGACGCGGATGTCTTCGCGTTCGGCCAGTTCCTCGGCCGAGGGGTCCATGCGGAAGCCGAGGCGGCTGAGAGCGCCGCGCCAGCCCCGGGTTGCCGGCTGGAGCACGGGCGCGCTGATGAGGGACGAGGTGTCTTTGAGGCTGCGCCGGGTGGCAGGCTCCTCAGCGGAGGCTGTAGAAGCCGGTGCTGGTCCTTGGGCGGGCGCGGCTGTAACAGCTGCACCGAAGGTCACCGGCGCAGAGCCGGCTGGATCCACGGGAGATTCCTCGGACTGCCGGGCCTCGGAAGCCGGAGCAGGCGCGACCGTGGTTTTGGCCGGTTCGGGCGAAGCGGCGGCCGGAGCAGACTCAGGGTCCTGCTCCCGCTTGGAGGTGCGCTTGGCCGGAGCGGCTTCGCTGACGACGCCTTCGGGGGAGACGATAATGAGGCCCTGCCCGTCCGGGTCGGTGGTGCTGACGCGGACGGGTCGGCCGAGCTGGGCAGCGGTTTCGGTGATGATGCGCAGGGCGTCGGTGAGGACGGCGGCTTCGTCGGCGGCCTCGATCGCGTGGGAGGTCCCGTTGATGGTGACTTCGCCGGTTCCGTTGGTGCGGAGAACGGCGTTGATCTTGGGGAAGTCGAGCGCTTGGGTTTCCATCATCTGTCCTTACTTTGTGCCGTTCGGGGGAGTGATGCGGTTGACCTGCCAGGGCTTGCCGGCCCCGGTGCGGAGCAGTTGCACGTTGTAGTCGCCGGCGTCGGTGGGAAACACGACATGGCAGCCGAATCCGTTCTTCTCGTCGATGTTGAGTTGGCCCGGTCCGGTGATCCTGGTGACCGGAATGTTGGCCGGGTCAACATACTGGTAATCGGCGGTGGCCTGGGCGGTCAGGAGCTGCCCGAGTTCCTGGATCCATTCCTTGTCCGTGACCGTGGGACGGGCGTAGAGCGTCATGGCCTTGGCCGCGGTCTCGAGCGCGGCGGTCTTGCTTGCCTCGTCCCAAGCGATGCCGAGGGTGGCCGGCGCTGTGCCGCCGGGAGCCTGGGGCTTGCCGCCCGCGCTGAGGGTTGCCGTGCTGGTGGTGGACGTCGTCGGCAACGGTTCGGCGGGTGTCGAGGTGGAGACCGGCGCGCAGGCCGTGCAGACGAGCAGAGCCGTAAGGGCTGTCAGGGCGCGTTTCATGGTTCCTCCGGTGAGTCGCTGCCGGGCAAATAGAGAAAGGCGCTGGGAGCGACGTTCTCTACGGTGCGGGTGTAGTAGGTGTGGTCGTTGGGGGCGGGGTTGCCGTTGTAGCCCTCTTCGAGGAAGCTGCCGTCACCGTTGACGGCTTTGACGACGGCGACGTGGCCGTAGGTGCCGTCGGCACCGCCGGTGCCGGGGGAGTACCAGACGACCGCGCCAACACGTGGGGTTCCACCGGTGGGCCAGCCTTTGGCGTCCCAGCCGTCTTTCCAGGAAAGGGCCGAGCCGAGCACTGCACCGTCCGGCCGGAAGGTGCCGTTGTGGACCTTGTAGGGGGCGCTGGTGCTGCCGAGCTGCTGGTTGACGCGCCAGAGCGCGAAATCGACGCATTCGCGGTTGTACATGCCCAGCGGGGACGGCTCGTAGATCTTGGCCGTGCGCCACGGCAGGTCATCGTCCTTGCCGGATTGGCCGGGGATCCCGCAGGAGCTTTCCCCGCCGGCATCGGTGACCGGCACGTCGCCCAGCGCAGCGACGACCTCGACGGCGGCCGCCCAGTAGGACTGGTAGTGGAACGGGTCGGCGTTGCGCTGGACCCGGTGGGCGGCCGTGGTGGGTTCAAGCTGTTCCCACCCGCCGACCATCTGCAGGGCGGTGAAGAAGTTCGTGGCTGACGTCGTCGGGTTCATCCGGTCCGGGTATGTTCCCCAGGCGCCGTTGTCGCGCTGCTGGAACAGGCCCCGGGAGTCAGGTCCCGGGCCGTCGCCGTAGTCCAGGACGCGGAGCCCGGATTCGCCCATGGCAGTCATGACACCGATCGTCTGCCCACGGGCAGACAGGCCAAGGGCTTTGCCTGCGTTGATGATCAGGGCCGCGTTCTTCAGCTGCTCGCCCTCGTAGCCGGCGACAGCGACCTTCGGCAGCTGGTCTGCGTCAACGCTGACGCTGGACCCGGCAGGTGAGCAGACGTCGGCCGCGGCCTGGGAGCCCCCGCCGAACAGGACCATGGACAACACCAAGCCGACGGGTGCGAAGACGGCACCGGCGACCAACGCAGGCGCAGTCGTTCGTGACTGCATGTGTCCCCCTCACATCTGCTCGGCTGGTTCGCCCTAGGGCTGGTCCTCGTCGTTCACTTCCGGTGTCTGGCCCTTCCTGAGTGTGTTCCGGTTCTCCCAGACCCAGTCCTTGACTTGATCTCTGGCGATCAACCATGTCTTCTCGACTTGGTAGGCAGGAATCACTCCGGTTTGGAGCCAGCGGTAGACGGTGTTTCGGGACAACCCGAAGATCTCTTCGAGGTCCTGAGGCGTAAGACGCTCCGGGTACTTGGCGAAGAGTGCTTCCAGGTACTTGGGGTCCACGCTCAGTCCGTCCCACCGCATAGAGCCATCGTAGACCACAAATTGGTACTGTGATGTACTGGAAGTGACTGAAAGGTACTAAAGCTGTTGTTGGGGGTCACTTTTGGCCTTTCGTGTCGGATGGTACCGATACGATCTTTGCGGACATTAGTAGGGGATGTGAAATGCCGGTCTCAAAGAATCGCTGGGTGACGCTCGGCGCAGAAACTATCGACGAACCCGTTCCAGCTATCCCGGAAGAGCCGCCTTTCATCCCTACGGGGGCGACGAGGCCACAGCTGAGTGTGCCGCAGCCGGACCAGGCGGACCGGCTTCCCCGAAGGAACGTTGCGGGGAGGGAACCGAGCTTTTGGTGGCTCGGCGTCCATGGCGGCGCCGGCGAAACCTCGCTTGCACGCCTCGACAAGAGCTCCAAGGCCGCCGAACATCACTGGCCTTTGACGGCAGCCGGATCCGTGATCGTCCTGGTTGCCCGGTCCAATATCCCAGGCCTTCGCGCAGCACGGTTGGCAGCAACGGAATGGGCCTCGGGATCTCTTCCCGGGATCCACGTCGCAGGCCTCATGGTCATGGCTGACGCTCCCGGACGGCTCCCCAAAGAGATCCGCAACTTCGCCCGCGTCGTCGGCGGGGGAGTGCCCCACATGTGGCATTTCCCGTGGGTAGACGGATGGCGCTACGGCCACGAGATCGCCATCGAGGAACTTCCCAAAGAAGCCCGCACCACCCTTGAACAGGTGCACATCGCAATAACGGCCACCGCCGGACTCCCGGCCACGTAGAAAGAAGAAACTCATGTTGTTCTCCAAGGCCATGGAATGGTCAAGCTTTGCCATCACCGAGATACCGAACCCGGGCACAGGTGAAGCCCCTCCCGGTTCCGAAGGCCTGCTGACGATCCTCAAATGGGTCGCATGGATCGTCTTCGGCCTGGCCGTGGCGGGCATCCTGATCACAGCCGGAACGATGATGATCAACAACCGACGCGGCGAGGGCGGCGAGCATGCCGGCCGCCTGGCATGGGTCCTCGGCGGCTGCATCCTGGCAGCCTCCGCAGGCGGCGTCGTAGGCGCCCTGGTCTAAGGACCGAGCCATGACTGAACCGACAGTGAACGAAGACCAGAATCCGCTGACCAAACCTAAGTTCATCATCTCGGCCGTTGTCGTGGCGATCATTGTCGCGCTCGGGATAATCCTGGCCCTGGTTCCCAGAGGCGGCGGAACGGCATCCCCTGAACCGAGCACCACCAGCACGAGCACCAGCAGCGGCCGATCTACCGCGACGTCGGCGGCCAGCGTATGCGGCCTGCCATCCGGTGACCAGGCCAAACCAGCCACCACACCCACCGACACCAAATGGGAGTTGGTCGGCAAGATCGCCGCACCAACATCACCCACGCAGTTCGGCCCCGGCAAGACCGACGCCAACGGCCTCCGCTCCTGCTTCGCACACTCACCCATGGGAGCCCTGTACGCCGCGTCGAACGTCGCCGTACTGTCCGCCACGGGGAAGGCTCGGCTGGTTTATGAGGAGCTAGCAGTCCCTGGACCCGAACGCGATGCACTGCTGAATCAGCCTGAGCCGCAAGCGACATCAGCTGTGACAGCGCAGATCGCCGGCTTCCAAATCCGCTCGTATGACCCCGATCGAGCCGTGATCGTCATTGCTGCAAAGGGCAGCAACGGTGCGCTGGTTTCCGTTCCTGTTCCGCTCCAGTGGCACAGCGGCGACTGGAAGGTTGTTGTTCCCGCAACCGGCAGCACGGGCGGAGGACAGATAAGTGACTTGTCCGGGTACATTCCCTGGTCTGGTGTCTGATGGCCTGCGAAGGATGGGACGCCTTCAGCATCGGCTGCCATGCAGGCGCGGCCTTAGAGGACGTCGCCAATGATGCCGTCAAGAACATGGCAAAAGCTATTGCCGATGCCGTTGGACAAACAGTCCAAACACTCGGGACATTTTGGCTGAACGTGGGAACTCCCGCTCTAACCGCAGCCCCGGGAGGGTCCACCGCGAGTGACCCGGTGTTGTTCCTGCAGAACAGTCTCTACTTCTGGACGGCTTCCCTGGCTGTGATGTCTGTCCTCGTGGGTGCAGCCAAGATGACGATTGAGCGCAGGGGTGCACCCTTGCGGGATCTGGTGCGTTCGCTGGCGACCCTAATCGGCGTCTCCGGCGCCGGTGTGGCAGCAGTGGGACTGCTGACAGTCGCGGCCGATCAGTTCTCAGCCTGGATCATCACTAATTCCACGAACGGGACCTCGTTCAACGAAAACATCACGGCACTGTTGGCGCTTTCGGCCACCAGCCCGATCGGGTCGATCATGATCATCCTCCTGGGGCTCATCGCGATTCTGGCCTCCGTAATGCAGATAGTGCTCATGATCATTCGTGGCGGCCTTCTCGTCATCCTGACAGGGATCTTCCCTACGGCTGCAGCTTTCAGCAACACCGAGGCCGGCAGGGGTTGGTTCCAGAAGTGCACAGCTTGGTTGATCGCTTTCATTCTCTATAAGCCCGCGGCCGCCATCGTCTACGCGACGGCCTTCCAGCTCAGCGGCAGCAAGATCTTCGGAAACGTTGGTGATGGCAAGGACTTCGGCTCCGCGCTCCTGGCAACGGTCACCGGACTGGCTCTGATGATCATTGCCTTGTTCGCCATGCCAGCCCTCATGCGGTTCGTCACGCCGATGGTTGGTGCTGTCGCTGGCGGCGGTGGCGGTCTGGCCGCAGGGACGGTCGGCGCACTGGCGTCCGGCGCAATCAGCATGGGCAGCGCCGGACGCGGCGGCGGATCATCCACCAGCTCGACGACAACCAGTAGCACCTCGAGCCAGAGCGCTGGATCGCAGGGCCCCTCGGGCACTGGCAGCCAGGGAACGGCAGGAACGTCCGGCACAGCGGGGAAGACAGGTACCCGGAGCGCCGGAGCCACTGGCGCGGCAGCATCTACCGGTACCGGCAGTGCTGCTGCAGGCAGCGGAGCAGCCGCCAGCGGTGGCGCTGTGGCCGCGGGCGCGGGCGGTGTCGCCGTACTGGCCGCACAGAAGGGCGTTGAAGCAGGTCAGGCCGCTTCCGGGGCCATCAAAGACATGAGCGAAGAATCCACGGAAGGTGCCTGAGATGGCAGCGATCGAGAACACATATAGGGAACCGACCTACGGCAACTGGCGGCGTCCGCGTAAGGCGGGCATCGGCACCCTTGGTGGGCTGGCAACAGCCGGCTTGTTTGTTGGCCTCATCATCACGGTGATCTGTCTCTTTGTCGGCGGCTGGTTCGCCGGGCTCATTGCCCTGCTCGTCCTCGGGGTGGCCCTTGCCGTCGTCTCGGTGACCGACAAGCACAACAAGTCTGTAGGGGAGCGGATATTCGCCCGGCTGGCGTTCCGCTCAGCACGGCGCAAGAAGGCCAACATCTACCGCTCCGGTCCGTTGGGACTGACCCCTTGGGGCGAGTTCCAGCTGCCAGGAATCTCTGCCGGCTCCAAGCTGTACGAGTTCACCGACTCCTACGGCCGCCCGTTCGCACTGATCCACCTTCCCGCCACCGCGCACTACACCGTTGTCTTCGGCACCCAGCCCGACGGTGCGTCCTTGGTCGATCCTGAACAGATTGATGCCTGGGTGGCTAACTGGGGCGGCTGGCTGGCCTCATTGTCCAATGAGCCAGCTGTCGTGGCTGCATCCGTCACGGTCGAAACCGCACCCGATTCCGGGGCACGGCTGCGCCGGGAAGTTGAATCGAACATCCACGACGACGCCCCTGCCATCGCCAAGGCCATGCTCCGGGAGGCCTTGAACACCTACCCGCAGGGATCGGCCACGATCCGCGCATGGGTCGCGCTCACGTTCAGCGCCGCTGCCCGGGCAGGCGGCAAACGACGCACCCCAGAAGAAATCGCAAGGGATCTCGCGTCACGGCTTCCCAGCCTGACCGAGCGCCTGGAATCCACCGGCGCCGGGGCGTGCGCCCCGTTGAACGCCCAGGAACTGTGTGAGGTCGTCCGAGTCGCGTACGACCCTGCAGCCGCCCGGCTCATCGACGAAGCCCACTACCAAGGCACACCCGTTGACCTGGACTGGAGCGACGTCGGACCGTCCGCCCACCAATCCAACTGGGACGGCTACCGCCATGATTCCGGGCACTCAGTGTCCTGGACAATGACGGGCGCACCCCGCGGACACATCCTGGCATCAGCGCTGGGCCGCCTGGTCGCACCGCACGGGGAGATCGACCGCAAGCGCGTCACCTTGCTGTACCGGCCGATCGAAGCCGGCCGCGCGGCCGCCATCGTCGAGTCAGACCAAACCAGCGCCCTGACCCGGGCCTCCTCGACCAACCGACCCACAGCCCGCGCCCTGGTCGATGCCCGTGCGGCGCAGGCCACCGCAGCGGAGGAAGCCAAGGGGGCCGGCCTCGTCAACTTCGGCATGGTGGTCACAGCCACGGTGCTGTCCTCCCGGGACCTTGAGGACGCCGTCGCCGTCGTCGAGGGCAACCTCGGCCCGTCGGCCCGTCTGCTGTTGCGCCGTGCCTACGGCTCACAGGATTCTGCCTTTGCCGCGTCCCTGCCGCTCGGTCTGGTTTTGCCCAAGCACTTGAAGGTTCCCGAAGAGATCCGCGAGGCCATGTGATGTTCGGCAGCAAGACCAAGCACCAGCGCACACAGGCCCCAGCCACGAAGCTCGCCGCCGCGGTCGCCCGCCGCCCCGGCCTGCGGGGCTGGCGCGGCAGCGGACAAGGCGAAGCCGTCTACGTCACCGCAGCCGACGAATGGCGCGGAACCTCGGTCCAGGTCTGCGGTCTCTGGCCGTTCGTGGGCGGCAGTGGGACCCCGATCCTGGGAGTGCCGATCGGCGTTCACACCGACACCGGAGCCCCCTTCGGGGCCGATCCGATCAGCTGGTTCATGCACGGCATGATCAACAACCCCTCCATGTTCGTCCTCGGCCTGCCGCACTACGGCAAGTCCACCCTGGTCCGGCACATCGTCCTGGGCCTGGCAGGCCGGGGCATCAACCCTTTGATCCTCGGTGACCTGAAGCCGGACTACGTTGACCTGATCGAAGCCCTCGGCGGGCAGGTCATCAGTCTGGGTCCTGGACGCGGCCACTTGAACGTCCTGGACCCCGGTGAAGCCACGGGAGCCGCCGTCAGGCTGCTCGCCTCTGCCGAGGAACACCGGGCCAAAGCGAATCGGACCCTGAACAATCCAGCTGCCGACCAGGCCGCGGCCGCGCCGCTTCTCGCGGCAGCGGTGAAGGCGGAGAAGCTGGCCGAACAGCTGATGGCCGACTCGCACAACCGGCGCCTGAACATGATCACAGCGCTGATCACCATCGTGCGAAACGCCAAGCCCAGCGCGCACGAGGAATCCCTGATTGACCGGGCCCTGCACATCCTGGACGAGCGCCTGGACCGCGTTCCCCTGATCGGGGATCTGATCGAGGTCATCAAAGACGCCCCCGACGAGCTGCGTGCCATCGCCCTGGACCGCGGCGACATGAGCCGCTACCTCGACGCGACCGACCAGCTGCGCCAGTCGCTGTACTCCCTCGACGGCTCGGGCCGCTTCTCGGACATGTTCTCCCAGCCCACCGACCAGCCGATGGACCTGACCAAACCCGTGGTCTTCGACCTCTCGGGGATCTCCGACACACAGCGGGACATCCAGGCGGCCTGTCTGCTGGCCTGCTGGTCAACCGGCTTCGCCACCGTCCAGGTCGCCCACACCCTGGCAGACGCTGGCCTGGAACCGCGCCGGAACTACTTCGTCGTCATGGACGAACTGTGGCGGGCCCTGCGCTCCGGTGAAGGCATGGTGGACCGGGTTGACTCGCTGACCCGGCTGAACCGGACCGAGGGTGTCGGGCAGGCCATGATCACGCACACTATGAGTGACCTCGAAGCCCTGCCCACGGAATCGGAACGGATGAAAGCGCGCGGCTTCGTTGAACGCTCCGGCATGGTCGTCTGCGGCGCGCTCCCCGGAGCCGAAATGGAAAAACTCAACAAAGCCGTCACCCTCTCCCGGGCCGAGCAGGCCCGCCTCATCTCTTGGGCTGACCCTGGGTCGTGGACGGACGTCGGGGGATCCCGCAAACGGGGACGTCCGGGCCTGGGCAAGTTCCTCTTCAAAGTCGGCGGCCGCCCAGGGATCCCGGTCGCGCTCAAGCTAACGAGCGTTGAGGAGAAACTGCACGATACAAACAAGCGTTGGACGATAAACAGCGGGAACGGCGAGGGGGAGAACTGATGGGTGCACCAAGCAGCGGCAAGCGCTCCCGGATGGATACCGAAACTATCCTGCTGTGGGTGTTCATCACCGTCGTGGTGCTCGGTGTCGGTTCGGTGGCCGGCGCCGTGCACCTGGGGTCAATCCTGTCCGGTGATGGCCAGAAGCTGCCGGCGAACCCGTTTGAACTGGTCTTCAGCCTGCTATCGCAGAAGGTCATGTGGCCCGCGGCCGCGACAGGGGTACTGATCGGCTTCGGCGTCCTCATCATCGTCGTGGCCGTTCTGGTGGTCCGTGCGGTGCTGCGGAAACGGTCCAAGCGTTCCCGTGTGGACGCTGCCGCCCAGCACATGGCCAAAGGCCGGGACCTGCGCGCCCTGAGCCTGCGAGGTGCCACAGCCACGGCCGAACGCCTTGGCGTGAAAGGCTCACCCGGCGTCCCGGTCGGCAAGACCGTCCTCGGCGGACAAATGGTCTACGGCTCCTGGGAAGACATGCACATCGACATCTGGGGACCCCGCACAGGCAAGACCACATCCCGGGCAATCCCTGCGATCCTCGCCGCCCCGGGAGCTGCGCTGGTGACCTCGAACAAGCGGGACATCGTTGACGGAACACGCGACGTCCGTGCCGCTGAGGGGCCTGTCTGGGTCTTTGACCCGCAGTCCGTCGCCCTCGAGGAACCTTCCTGGTGGTGGAACCCCCTGTCCTACGTCACCGATGAAGTGAAAGCGGCACGCCTGGCAGACCACTTCGCCGCAGGCTCCCGCGGCCCGGACGCCAAAACGGACGCCTACTTCGATCCAGCCGGCCAGGATCTCCTCGCCGGTCTCCTGCTCGCCGCAGCCCTCGACGGCCGGCCGATCACGCAGGTCCACACCTGGCTGACCCGGCCTGCTGACGATGAAGCGGTGGACATCCTCAAGGCGCACGGCTTCACCCAGACCTCCAACGCCGTGGGTGGCGTCATCAACGCACCCGAGAAACAGCGCGGCGGCGTGTACGGCACGGCGCTGCAGATGGCCTCCTGCCTCACGAACCGACAAGTGGCCCGCTGGGTGACCCCGCAGGGTGAGAAGGACGAGCGGCCGCAGTTCGATCCGGCAGCATTCGTCCGCTCCAAAGGGACCCTGTACAGCCTGTCCAAGGAAGGCAAGGGCACCGCCGGCCCGCTCGTCACGGCACTGACCGTGGCCACGGTCGAGGCCGCCGAAGAACTCGCCGTCCACTCACCCGGCGGTCGCCTCGCCACACCCATGGTCGGTGTCCTGGACGAAGCAGCCAACGTCTGCCGCTGGCGCGAACTCCCAAACCTCTACAGCCACTACGGCTCCCGGGGCGTCGTGCTGATGACCATCCTCCAGTCCTGGTCACAGGGTGTTGAAGTGTGGGGCCGTGACGGGATGCGCAAGCTCTGGTCCGCCTCCAACATCAAGGTCTACGGCGGCGGTGTTGCCGAAGCCGAATTCCTGAACGAGCTCGCACAGCTTGTGGGGGAATACCGGTACTCCAACATGACCAGAAGCCGCTCCAAACAGGGCACCTCTTACAGCCACGACGACGACCGCAAGGAACGCACTTTGGATGTGTCGGACCTGGCCGCGTTCCCTCGCGGTCGGGCCATCATGTTCGCCTCCGGCGCCCCTGCGGCATTGCTGGAAACGGTGCCGTGGATGAGCGGACCGCAGGCCGATGCGGTGCGGGCCTCCATCGCCGCACATGACCCCGCGAACAAGCCAGCGGCCGCGGCCGGGAGCCGGTGGATCGCCGCTGGCGCCTCCAATGAGTGAGAGCCTGGGGGAGTGGGACGATGAACTGGAGGACACCGCCGCCCCCATGGAACGGGCCGAGGAGGACTCGGACGCCCCTGAACTGTTCTATCCGAATGTAGCTGAATTCGTCAGCGGCAAGCTGGCCGCCAGCTACCGCCGACAGCTCAACGTCCAGGGCGGGGTGACCTGGTGCCCCCAGTGGTGGAAACACGCCGAAGCGATCAGCCGCCTCGAAGCGCTCTGGCGGGCATGGGAGTTCCTGCGCCTGGATGGCACCACAGGAATGAGCGTGTGGTGGCGGGACCACGCAGACCACCACATGTCGGTCCTGCTCTCTACTGATGGGCCATTCAGGGGCTGCAGCCCGGACGACGGCCACCGCTCCAAGCTCGTACCCCTGCCCTGTGAGGAACCGCCCCCGGGGCTGTTCTAAACCGGATTCCGTTAGCCAACGCTCAAAGTGACCCCGCGGGCTGTCCATAGTTGGGGTCAATCCGGGTTATCCACGGCTGCGCATCGGGAGCCATCGGGAAAGCTCCCTCAGCAGCAGTAGCGGTGGATAACCCATCAGGATTGTCCCCGGCTGCGGACAGCCGAACTAATTGCCCGACTCAGGTGACCTGCATTCCTGCCCTTGCGCTAGTGGGAAAGGACTAGAACCGGCACGGGAAGGGTCCGACTACACCCTAAGATTCTGCTATGCGAAACCTTGTTGCCCACCCGCCCTACCTCACTCTCGGGACGGAACGATGAGCCAAGTGAAGCCTGGCTGGCAGGGTACGACTCAGCACGGCAACGCATCTGATCTATCTCGCTGGCTGGTTCACCTCACTCGTTCTGAAGAAGACCTAGTCTCCATTCTCAAGACCTGCATAATCGAAGCGCGGGTGCCCTACGGAGCTGGGCGGAATTTTAGCGAGGTGCGCAATAGGCACCGGTCCGTATGTCTAACGGAGATCCCGCTTCAAGAGCTATCCCGCATGACCTCTAAACGTCCTTGGGGGATTGTCTTCGATAAGGAACGCCTCCGCGCGAAGTTCAATGCACAACCTGTTTGGTACGTCAGCGATCCATCCCCTCAGTGGGATGCTCTCGCTACTGCGATGGCGGAAGCCCGCGACAACAAACATTCGCCGATTTGGAAGCTAACACCTTTTGTCGAGCGTGTCGGAAGTCTCCAGGGCAGGAATCCAAACGATTGGCGCTGGGAGCGCGAGTGGCGGGTTCTTGGCAATCTGGAGTTTGACTTTGCTGATGTCGCCATGATCGTCGCGGACAGTGATGGGGCGCCAGCCTTTCTTGAAGAGGTTTCGCTCGGCGTGCCTTGGGTGTCTCGTGAAGACTCCAGCGTTCGGTGGTCCGGAGGATTTACCCAGGGGTGGGAGGACGAGATTGAGAGCATGCTCGAACGCTTCCATGAACAGTTCCTTAGCGGTGATGCTGCAGGGGTGGTCTGGGACCCCGAATATCAGACGCAATTCTCCATGGTCCCTGTCCTTGAGACCGCTGATGCTATGGACGAAGCATTCGGATACCTAGCTCCTGAGCTTCAGCAGGTACTTGAGGAAACTCTAGACAAAACCAGCACGATATGGTGCCGGATGTACGAGCTGACGCAGGTTTATGAACAGTCTTAGTCCTTTGAGACACGTACACGAGTTGCCTTTCGCGGCACGCGAAAAAGGCACGCTCGAAGGGCTGGAAACGGCGGACCAGTGATTTTCAGAAGTCGTCTGCACAAACGGTCGTTTTGTTCGAAGTGGCCTGCACCAACCGTCATTTTGGCTGATGTCGCCTGCACGAACCGCGGCCGGCGTTACGGACTATAGGCGTTCGGGACCATCAGACAGGCGTTCGTGCGGCCGGTGGCTGCGGCGTGAGGCGTCTGAGCACGGGGTCAAGTCGTGTCGGTCCAATCCGTTAGTCTGGCCGAATGGGAAACGGCATGGGGGTATGGCTCGGAGGGGAAGTCGTCGACGAACCTTCAAGTGATCAAAGTTCGGAACGCATCAAATCTTGGCTGGCAGCGTTGCTTGACGGCGAGCATCTGTCGCTATTAACGGGCAATGGCCTAACCACAGGGGTGGCATTCAATGCGGGACTTGAAGCACCGTCCATGGTTGGAGAGTCTGAGTTCGGAAATTTCACCCAACAAATACTTGAGGACGCGGCTGCGACGTCTGCCCGCATGGGTCGCGGCGACAAGCCAAACATTGAAGACAAGCTGCGCAGCGCCCAGACGGTCCTTGACGGACTCGCCATCATCCAACCGAACCAAAACGAGACCAGCGTCCTGAAGGCCAGTGTCGAAGCAGAGTTTGAGCTGCTCTTGAGATCAGTCCTAGATTTCGAGCGTGCCCTCCGTGGTGCAGTCGGTACGGAGAAGTATCAAACGGCGCTCAATTCAGCTGCCCGGTTTCTCCTCGCTTTCGCGGCGCGCCCCGGCGGCCGCGAGCGTCTTAACCTGTTCACCACGAATTACGACAGGCTCCTTGAACATCTATGTGATCAACTAGGCCTGCGGCCGCTTGACCGGTTTGTTGGTGGACTTGAGCCCAAGTTCCGCGCTTCCCGGCTCGACGTCGACATGCACTACAACCCGCCAGGTGCCCGCGGTGAACCACGTTATCTCGAAGGCGTGCTGCATTTGGGCAAACTCCACGGCTCATTAGATTGGAAATGGTCCGAGTCCCAGGGAGTCCATAAAACGATGGTTCCATTCGGGGCGAAGCTTGGCACCTCTCCAAGCCCATGGTCGCAGAACGTCCTGATTTATCCGCGAAGCACCAAGGACATCGAAACTCAGCTGTACCCGTACGCCGAACTCTTTCGAGATTTCGCCTCGGCTGTATGTCGGCCGCACTCAGTGCTATTTACGTTCGGATATGGCTTCGGTGATTCACATGTCAACCGCATCATCCAGGACATGTTGACCATTCCCTCGACACACGTGGTTGTCTGCAGTTTTGACGCATCTCAATCCATCGACAATTGTCTCGGGGAGTTCAGCACCAATACGCAAATTTCAGCGTTCGTAGGATCGCAATACGCAACGATTGATGCCATCGGAAGCTGGCTTCCGAGGCTTTCATCAGAACCGCTAGTACGCAGGCAAGGGAACTATCGTTCCACCGTAGATGCGGCAAAACCTTCTTTAGCTGATTCTTCACGAGATGCCAGCGGAGACTCATGAACACACCCGTCTCTGAAGCTGCGGCCCGTGTCATCGGCCGAGTGGAATCAGTTCGTGCCAGCGAGATCAAAGTACTCCTCGAGACCGAGGCGCCGCAGGCGACGGCATTCGGGCCGAGCATTCAGCGCTTTCCGAGGATTAACGGCTATGTAGTCATCCCTATTGGATCGGGAATGCTGGTCGCAACGGTCACGGCTATTTGGATGGACCCTGCCATCGTGCCCCTGCGTCGAAACCCAGATCAAAGCATCATCGATCTCCCCTATCCCGTTCGCAGGCTTACAGCCAGCCCTATCGGGACGCTCCAGTTCACCTCCGGGCGAGATATTTTGCGGCTCAACCGCGGGGTTTCTGCATTCCCGCCTGTTGGCTGCGAGGTCGCACTACCGACCAGCGCCGAGCTTCGAGCGGTGGTTGGAACGGCCGGTCATGGCAGAGTTCACATTGGCACAGCGCCGTTAGCAGACTCGACGAAGGTGTTGGTCGATCCTGATCGCCTATTTGGTCGACACCTGGCTGTCCTCGGCAACACAGGCAGCGGAAAGTCGTGTTCCGTCGCCGGACTCATCCGATGGTCACACGAAGCAGCCAGATCATCCATGAACGACGGTGAATCACCGAACACTCACTTCATCGTCCTAGACCCGAACGGCGAATACGCCCCGGCCTTTAAAGACAACGATCATGTTCGATTGTTTCAAGTATCGCCAGACAATCTTGGACCTGACGACGGCACCGGTGCCCAGGCAGGTGCAACCGCCAGCCATTTCAATCTGCCAAGCTGGATGTGGAACTCCAGAGAATGGGCAACGTTCACCGGTGCCGCATCAGCCACTCAACGGCCGGCGCTCCACCAGGTTCTAAGACATCTGAGGTCCGGGGCAGCGGCCGCCAATTCGTCCCACCGCTCCCTATTCTCAAAGCTCCGAGCCTATCGGCAGCTCCTGTGGACAATGATTGAAAACGGTCCGGCCGGGGTCGCGGATTTCCCTGGAAAACAGAACTGCGGCCAGCTTCTTAAGGCAATGGCGGAGGACCTGCAGCCTCATCAAGCGGAGGACGGAAGAATCCTTCCAATAGTCCAGGCCGCTAGGACGCTACATCAATCACACGAATCCGTAAGCAGCGGCCGCACCTACTACTCGGCGTTCTCCGTGCAGTCGCTCACCGAATTCTTGCCGAGAATTGACGCCATCGTCTCAGACCTGGAATCCGACCCGATCCAGTACGACATCAACATCGACTCTCCGGTCCCGTTCCGGCTGGAGGACATGCCCGGCCAGCTCAACGCACTGCTGACTACTACCGACATGGCGGACAACGCGAAGTATATGTCCGGCCTGACACTTCGAATCCACGAGATCGTGGGAGACCGCCGACTCAAACCCATCATCGCTCCAGAGGGTGATAGGGATCTGGCCAAGTGGCTTGAAGAGCACATTGGCCTCGTGAACTCGCCCAAAGGACAAATCACAATCATCGATTTGTCGTTGGTGCCATCCGACGTATTGACGCTCAGCATCGCAGCATTCGCCCGCCTCACATTCGAGGCCTTGCAGCGTCTTCGACGGCTCGATCAGGACACGCTACCAGTCGCCATGGTCCTCGAAGAGGCCCATAACTTCATCCGTAGACCCACATCCGAGGAGTCCGGAGAACTTTCTGCCGCCGCCCTGTGCCGGGCAACTTTTGAGAAGATTGCCCGCGAAGGTCGCAAGTTCGGGCTTGGCCTTGTTGTTTCTTCTCAACGACCTTCCGAACTCTCGACCACGGTGCTGGCGCAATGCAACACGTTTCTGCTGCATCGCTTGGTAAATGACCGCGATCAAGATCTAGTCCAGCGGATGGTCCCCGATAGCCTGGGTGGCATATTTCAGGAGCTACCGAGCCTGCCGTCGCGGCAGGCGATTCTTCTGGGGTGGGCTACCGAGTTGCCGGTTCTGGTGGAAATGCGGGAACTGGCCGAAGGCGATCGTCCACGTTCGTCCGATCCTGAATTCTGGAACTCTTGGATAAGGCAGACGGGCCCAAATACGACCTGGCAGCAAGTCGCCGAGGACTGGCAGAGGCCTTAAAGAATGCCGAACGGTTACGCCCTGGACTGACAGGACCCCCGGTCCTTCTGCATGGACATTATGACGGGGTGGTCCCTGGAGAGGGTGCGGAGGACTCCTGACAGCCCATGCAGACGACTTCTGCAAATGACAGGACCTACCTACTGCGCTTGGACTTCGTCAGGCTGAGATCTAAGAACCACGCGCCAAGGGCGTGCAGTAAGCTCCTTTGGACCCTACTCTGACGTCCTTTCCGGCTCTGGCTGACGTCAGGTTGGGGTGTGCCCTAGCTTGACGTCAAAGTCTGAGTTGGCGGGCGTGGAAGTCGAAGTGCTTGGTGGGGTAGGCGTAGACATCGTTGAGTCTCATGGTGGGTTCGAAGAACGGGGCCCACCGGTCCGGGAACGGCATTGACCTCAAAAACCGCATCGACTGGAACTGCCCGGAACATCTGGTCCGGGCCGCCGCAGCCCTGGCGCCGGCCTGGGACAACATCTTGTCTGCGCCTTCGTGACCCCGCCGGCCAACTGAACAAGGACACAGCGTAGGGCTGCCTAAAAACTACTTTTCGGTACCCCTAAATTCGATTATCCTCGTCGTATCAGTCAGTCCCCCAATGACGAGGATTACATCATGGCAGTCCCCACTCTTACCGATCGCCCAGTAACCCCTCGGGTATGGTCGCGGTTGCTATTGCTGGGGCCGGCGTTTGTAGCCGCCATTGCGTATGTCGATCCGGGCAACGTCGCTGCCAACCTGACCGCCGGGGCAAGCTTCGGATATTTGCTGGTGTGGGTGTTAGTCGCCGCGAACGCCATGGCGGTCCTCGTGCAGTACCAGTCAGCCAAGCTGGGGCTGGCAACCGGCCTGAGCCTGCCGGAAATCCTAGGCAAGCGACTGGGGACCAAGCGGCGCCGGGCGTATTGGGCTCAGGCGGAGATTGTCGCGGGGGCGACGGACATGGCAGAGGTTATTGGCGGCGCCGTGGCGTTGAACCTGTTGTTCGGGATTCCGTTGCTGACCGGCGGGATCATCATCGGTGTGGCGTCCATGCTGTTGCTGGCACTGCAGTCACACCGCAGCCAAAAATCCTTCGAGTTGGCGATCCTGACCCTGCTCGGGGTCATCGCCGTGGGATTCGTCTCCGGCCTATTTGTGAACCCACCTGATGCCGGAAGCGCACTGGGCGGGCTGGTGCCGCGGTTCGAAGGGACGGACACCGTCCTGCTCGCGGCCAGCATGCTCGGCGCCACGGTCATGCCCCACGCGATTTACCTGCATTCGGCCCTGGCCCGTGATCGGCACGGATTCTCTCCTGACCCGATGGTGCGCATCAGGCTTATCCGGGCCACCCGTTTCGATGTGGCAGGAGCTTTGATGCTGGCGGGCGTGGTGAACATCGCGATGCTGTTGCTGGCAGCGTCGAGCCTGCGGGGTGTGGAAGGCACCGACACCATTGCCGGGGCCCACTCGGCTGTTACCGCGGCTTTGGGACCGGTGATCGGTGTCGTCTTCGCGATCGGGCTGCTTGCTTCAGGGCTCGCTTCGACCTCCGTGGGCTGCTACGCGGGGGCGACCATCATGGGCGGGTTGCTGAAGGTGCGGGTGCCGCTGCTCACCCGCCGGGTAATTACGTTGATTCCCGCCCTGGTGATTCTGGGGGCGGGCATTGAACCGACCCTGGCGCTCGTGCTGAGCCAGGTCCTGCTCAGCTTCGGGATACCTTTCGCGTTGATTCCGCTGATCAGGTTGACGGGCAAGCGCGAGGTGATGGGTATCCATACTGACTCCACCCCGTTGAAGATCGCCGGGTGGACCAGTGCGACGCTGATCGTCGGGCTTAACTGCGTCCTCATTTTTCTAACCTTCACCGGGCAGTCCTAACAACCCGGTTCCCGGGCTGGGTTAGCTGCGTGTTGTTACCCAGACCGCCTCCGCTGCCTCCGGGCCGATCTCGATGCCCGCATCGTGCCCGGCTAAACGGATAGTCGTTCCTGCTGCGAAGGGCCGGGGTTCGAGGACCGTTAGGTCCGTTCCGGGCAGTAGTCCCAGACCGGCGCAGTATTTGAGCAGGGCAGGGTCGGCATCAGAGACACGGACAAGGGTCAGCGCCGGCCCAACTGGTGCCGCGGAGAGTGGGATTTCAGCACCCGGCTCTGCCGCAGGTTCCGTTGGGGGGATCGGGTCTCCATGCGGGTCGCGTGCCGGATGGCCCAGGAGCTGGTCGAGCCTGGTGATCATGGTTTCGGAGACGGCATGTTCCAGGACGTCTGCCTCGTCGTGGACCTCATCCCAGCTGTAGCCCAATATTTGAACCAGGAACGTCTCAAGGAGCCGGTGCCTTCGTACCATGACCACGGCGTGCTCCCGGCCGGCAGCTGTCAGTTCCACATGTCCGTACCGGGCGTGGGTGACAAGGCCCGCGTCGGCCAGTTTGCGGACTCCTTCAGAAGCGGTGGAGGCACTGACGCCCAGGCCTTTGGCCAGCCAGCCGATCGTCACCGGAACGTCGGACCGCTCGGTGCCGGTCCAGATCAGCTTCAGATAGTCCTGGGCAGAGGAAGTCAGATCCGAAAAAGGCATGGTTCTGATACTAACGACCGGCGCCGGAGCGGCCGTCCGGGCAGGATAGTCTGGACTTGTCGATCCACCTGGTCCTGTACTGTCGTCAGGGGCCCGGGAAGCACGCGCCTGACGATCTGCTCTTGCGGCCGCAACGGGCCAGATGCACGACGAATGATCAAGGGAAAAGCGATGACATCGGAAAACACCACGCCCGAGGCCCCGCGGACCGCGGCAAACCCCACCCCGGCGCAGTCCGGGGGCATGCCTCTGGCTGCCCGCCGGCTGCTGATGATTGGTGGGCTCTGCCTCCCGGTCGGCCTTATCGCCGGCCCGTTTCTGCTGCCTGCCCAACTGCTGGCCGTTGCCGGGGTGGTCCTGCTCGCTGTTGCTGTTTCTTATCAGGCTGGGAAGCGCTGGTTCTCACGCTGGTCAGTGGCAATCGTGGTAGCTGGTGGGCTATGGCTGGCCGCGACGGCCGCCTACTATGCCTCGATCATGATCGCCGCTGACGTGTCGGCGCCGCTGCCCGGGTTCGCCCAGATCCTCTACAACGCCGGAGCGGTGTGCTTCGCGGCCATGGCAATCGCAGCCGTAACAGCGATCGTGCTCAGGATGCTCGCCGGCCGGCGTGCTGCCAGCGACAGGACAATTGAACCCCGGCCCTGAACCAACGAGGACCGATCGGAGCACGTCACCCCTTCCGGTGTTCAATGAACGCCGGAAGGGGTGAAGAGATGTCAGGCTCCGCGGTTGGCTTTTCTGCGCCGCACCCACATGGTGATGCCCAGAGCTGCAGCCAGCGCCCCGAACGCGATACCCACTGCCAGCGGCGCGTTGTCATCGTTGGGCCGCGGGGCGGTCGGCATCGCATTCGCAACTGAGGTCGCGGTAGGGGCGGCCGACGGGGCAGCTTCCGTTGAGGGGGCCGCTGACGCTACTGGTGCTGCCGCGGCCGGTGCCTGGACGGTGAAGGAGTACTTACCTTCGATGGGGTGCCCGTCGGAGGAGACGGCCCGCCACAGAACCGTGTAGGTGCCGGGTGCTCCGGGGGCGGTCTTGGTCGACAATGTTGGCCCGTCGACCGTTACGGTGCCGTCGGACACGGTGGTCCCGGCACCGTCGGTGACGGTGATGACACTCAAATTCAAGGACCCGGATTCAGTGGGTGGCTGATTCAGAGTCAGCGAGACAGCATCGGGCGCTGTTGTCACTACTGCATCCCGGGCCGGCGCCGTTGATGAAAGGGCATCGTGGGCCAGGGCGGGGGAAGCGGTCAATGCGGCAGGAACCAGCAGCGCTGCGACAGCTGCCAACCTGAGCCGGAACCGGTAAGTGGGGCGGAGTTTCATGGTGGTTTTCCTTCGTAAGAATGTGGTGCCGGCGTTCCATTAAGCGCGCGCCGGTGCGCGAGGCCGTGGTGGTTACGAGGCGGTGAAGCGTGGGTCAGGCGGTGCCCGGCGGCCCGCGGCGCGGATGTGCGCGCCCTACGGGTCGACACCGTATAGGGGCTTGC
This sequence comes from Pseudarthrobacter phenanthrenivorans Sphe3, assembly GCF_000189535.1. NCBI lineage: Bacteria > Bacillati > Actinomycetota > Actinomycetes > Micrococcales > Micrococcaceae > Pseudarthrobacter > Pseudarthrobacter phenanthrenivorans. Next base: position 116,454 of record NC_015146.1, on the reverse strand, counting down.
CGCCGGTTCAGGACCGGCGCGGCCGCGGGGTGAACGAAGGTGGCGGGGACGGGGAACAGGATCGGCCGGAGCCAGGCTGCCAGCGCCCACAGGGCCGCTTCGCCCTTGGCCAGCATGAGGGCAGTGGCCAGTGTCGCGGCAAGGTGGGCGGTGAGCATCGCAGGACCGATTTCCCAGGGCAGGTGCAGGTGGATCTCCGAGGCCGCAGGTGTGGCAGCCAAGGCACCCGATCCGGAGTGCCGATGACCCGCGGACAGGGCAGTGGGCACCGATGACGCTTCCGCTGCTGCACCGGAGAGCGCAGAGAACAGTGAGTGCAGCAGCACCTGCCCGCCGGTAAGGACCATGCCCAGGACGGGCGCCCGCAGCTTCCAGCGGGTGAAAATCACGACGGCCAGGACGACCAGGGCGGTGCAGGCTGCCAGTACAGGGGCCGGGGGAAGCCGGCCCCCGCCGAACAGGTGCGCTCCAGCGGCCAGGGAAGTGACCGACGCCGCCACGCCGGCCGTGCGCAGCAACCGGAACGGTGCACGCTGAGGTGTCACGGGCGCACCGCTCCTTCCGGCAGAGACTGTCGCCAAGGTGTCCGCCTGGGCGAGGTCTTGGTTCTACTTTGTGGCGTCAGCGAGTTTCTGGCGGAATTCCTCCACGGAATTCAGGGTAAGTTTTTCGCCGTTGAGGAAGAACGTCGGGGTCCCGGTCACGCCGAGTGCTTTGCCGTCGGCGATGTCCTTGCGGATCCGTTCCTTGGTTTCTTCGGCAGCGACGGTGACATCGTACTGTTCCATGTCCAGGCCGAGTTCCTCGGCGAATGTCCTGAAAAGGGCGTTCTGGAACTCCTGCTTTTCGCCCCACTGGGGCTGGGTTTCAAACATTTTGGCGTACATCTGTTCGTACTTGCCCTGCTGCGCGGCCGCTTCCACAGCCAGCGCGGCCTGGCCGGAGTTTTTGTGCCCCGGGAGGGGGAAGTAGCGGTGGATGAAGGTGACCTCGTCACCGAATTCGGCCTTGAGTTCCGCGACGACCGGTTCCGCCGCCCGGCAGGCCTCGCATTCAAAGTCGAGGAACTCGACCAACTGGGCCTTTTCGGTGCTCGGGGAGGTCACGCGGTGGCTGTTCTCGAGGACCAGCTCCACCTCGGCCGCGGGCTGCACCGCCGCGGGCTCCGGCTTGTTCAGGGTGAACACGGCGTACCAGATCGCGCCGGCGGCCACGATGGCGCCCAGCAGGATCCAGATGACAAGGCGGGCCTTCCTGGCCGCGCCCGTTGTGGTCTTGGCGGGTGTGGTTTTTGTCTGTGACATCAGTGGTGGATGCTTTCCTGGTCGCGGTGGGAGGCTGGTTCGATCTGGAAGGTGGAGTGTTCGACGCTGACGTCGAAGTGTTCGGCGACGCAGCGCTGCAGGTCAGCCAGGATCGTCGCCGCGTGCCCATCGGTCATGCAGCCGTCTTCGACGGTGACGTGGGCCGAGAGCACAGGGGTGCCCGAGCCGACGAGGGACGCGTGCAGGTCGTGGACGTCGATGACGTGGGGCAGGGCCAGGATGTGGTCGCGTACGTCGCCCAGGTCCAGCCCGGCGGGGGCGTTTTCCATCAGGACGTTCACGGTGTCCCGGAGCAGCTTCAGGGTGCGGGGGATGATCAGCACGCCGATGAGCAGCGACACGACGGCGTCAGCCTGGACCCAGCCCGTGAGTGCAATGACGATCGCGGCGACGATGACGGCAACGGAGCCCAGGGCGTCGTTAAGGACCTCCAGGAAGGCCGCTTTCATGTTGAAATTATGGTTCCGGCCGGAGGCGAGGACGATCAGGCCGACGGCATTGCCCGCCAGGCCGATGACACCGAACCAGAGCATGGTTGACCCGGCGATTTCCGGGGGTTCGAAGAACCTGCGGATACCTTCGACGATGACAAAGCCGCCGACGCCCAGCAGCAGGGCAGCCTGGAACGCCGCGGCGATGATTTCGGCGCGTTTGTAGCCCCAGGTGCGTTTCAGCGTCGCCGGTTTCAGCGCCAGCGACGCGGCGATCAACGCGATCAGCAACCCTGCCGAGTCAGTGAACATGTGCCCGGCGTCCGCCAGCAGCGCCAGGCTCCCGGTGAGCAACGCGCCGACGATTTCCGCCACCATCACCGCGAAGGTGATCGCGAAGACGATAATCAGCTTTCCGCGCTGGCCGGCTCCGCTTCCGGCGTGGTCGTGGCTGTGCCCGCTCATGCCTGGACTCCTATCGGACCCGGCACGGCAGGGGCTGCCGGAGCCGCTTGTGCATCTGGGGCGGGGGCATCGGCTGCTTGTTCGCATTCGGGGTCAGGGCAGGTGCAGACGGCGTCAACGGTGAGGATGGTGGAGAGCAGATCATCGAGGGCGTGCCTGAGCCTGCCGTCGGAGAGCTCGTAGCGGACGCGCCGCCCGTCCGGTTCGGCTGCGACGAGCCCGCAGTCCCGAAGGCAGGCCAGGTGATTGGACAGGATCTGCCGGCTCACCCCGATCTGCTCGGCGAGATCAGACGGGAACGCGGGGCCGGTCCGCAACTCCATCAGGATCGCGGCCCGGGTCGGATCACCAAGAGCCCTGCCGAAGCGGGCCAGGACTTCGATCGGGGAAAGGATACGCATACGCCCAATGATACAGAAATCAATGGATTCAGCTAGTTCTGTATTAACGTGCGGCCGCATGGATTGCAGCGGGGCTGCGGTGGATTCAGTCATGGCCGGGTTTGCCTGGGGCGCGGTTGGTTCTGGCGCCCAATTTGGCGAGCATCGCATTGTATTCGTCCAGCTCGGCGTCGTGGTTCCTGTCGGCGGCCCGGTCGATGCGGCGCATGTCGCGTGCATCGGAGCGGGACCACATGATCGCGACTCCAATCGCGATCAGGAGCGTGGGAACCTCGCCGATGCCCCAGGTGATGGCGCCGGCCATCTGCTGGTCGGCCAGGGGGGAAAGACCCCAGTCCCGGCCCAGGCCGGTGAACCAGTCCGGCTGCAGCAGCGTGGTGGAGCCCATTAGGGTGACGCCGAAGAAGGCGTGGAAGGCCATCGTGGCGAGCAGCAGCAACAACCGCAGCGGGTAGGGGGCGCGGCGGGGCAGCGGGTCGGTGCCGATCATGGACAGGACGAACAGGTAGCCGGTGATCACGAAGTGGACCGTCATCAGTTCGTGCCCGGCGTGTTCGCGCAGTGCGAAGCCAAAGGCATCGGAGTAGTAGAACAGCACGATGGAGCCGGCGAAGTTCGCTGCGACGAAGAGCGGGTGGGTCACTATGGCCGCTGCCGGGGAGTGCACCAGGGCCATGACCCATTCCCGCGGGCCCCGGGTGCCGTCGTGCCGCGGCTTCAGGGTTCGGAGGGCCAGGGTGACCGGGGCGCCGAGGACCAGGAACACCGGGACGATCATGGTCAGGGCCATGTGGTCGAGCATGTGGGCGCTGAACAGCACCCGCCCGTAGACCGAGGGGCCGCCGGAGGTGAAGAACACCAGGGCGGCCAGGCCGATGAGCCACAGGACGGAACGGATCCAGGGCCAGCTGTCGCCGCGCCGGTTCAGCGTTCGGGCCGCGCGGAGGTAGAGGTAGGCGGCGGTGATTGCGACGGCGATCCAGAGCCAGTCCGGCCGCCACACCGTAAACCACCGCTCCGGGGTCAGTTCCGGGGGGAGGAGGTAGCCGGTGAGGATTTGCGCCGGCGTCAGCGCGGGTTCAATTACCTCCCCGCCCGGAGGAGGTGTGCGGCTCAGCGCAGCGGCAAGTCCGCTGACCGCGCCCATGATGAGCACTTCAACAACGATGAGCCGCCAGAACAACCGCCCCGTCCGCGCGGTGCCGGAGGCGTCGGTCAGGGCGGGGATGAGCCGTGTGCGGTGCAGGAGTCCGAGGCCGCCCAGGATCAGGGTGCCGGCCGTTTTGGCCAGCAGGAGCACGCCATACGGGGATCCGAGCCCGGTGGGCAGGTCAAGGCGGATGGCGGCGTTGATCAGCCCGGAGGCAACGACGAGGATGAAGGCGAACCCGGCGAGGGTGGAGAACCGCTTGATGACGGCCACAGTGTCTTTGCCCAGGGCGGTGCCGGCGGCGGCCAGGGCGATCAGGCCTCCGAACCACAGGCTGACACCCACCAGGTGCAGGCCCAGGGAGTTGATGGCTTGTTCGTGGTCGGTGCCGCCGGCGGCGTGGCCGATCAGGATCATCGGCAGTAGCCCTCCCATGGCCAGCACCGCGGTCGCGGCAAGCCCTGCGGGGGAGCGGAGCGCGAACGTCGCCGTCGCCACCGTCGCGGCGATGACCACCACCAACAGCCAGGCCGCGCCGGTCGGGAGTTCGGTCACGTAGGACCCCAGCTGGGAAGCGAACTGGGAGCTGCCTGAGATCGGGATTCCGGCGATGTCGGCGAAGCTGAACACGATGACGGCCAGCGCCGAGAAGGTCCAGAGGATGCTGGCAACAGAGGCCAGCAGCATGATGCGGGTGAAGGCAGGGTGTTCGGGGGCGCCAGTCTCCGTGTCCCGGCCGGACGGCTTGCTTCGCCGCGGCGGTGACAGCGCTGGCGGGACGATGAAGGCGGCAAAGACCAGGGCGCCGATCGTGGCGGCCGCGGAAATGTTGTGGATGGTCTGGACGATGCCGTAACCCCACCTGACCAGCGCGCCCGGGTCGCGTGTTTCGGCTGGCAGTACGCCTCTGCCATACACGGTGGCTGCTACGACGACAGCGATGGCGATCAGGCCGGCAATGGCAAGCCACCACAGTTTCGGTGCTGGTGTTCCCGTGGACCTAGCGGACACAATGAATCCTTAAAGCTGTTTATGTGGGTACTGCCGGTAATGCCCGGAGCGGGCGGCAGTCCGAGAGGCACCACGGCGCCGCTCTTAATTCTACCGGCTGTAGAAGAACTTCCATCAAGGCGTTGGGGGACAGGCTGTGCGCCATGTTGCCCCGGCATGGACGGGCGGCAGCCTAGACCGGCATCAGGAACGTGCCTGCGAGGTTCTGCAGCTGGTAGATCCACTGCACCCAGAGCCCTGAAACCATCAGGACGCCGAGGGCGACCAGCATCACCGCCCCGGCGATGTTCACCTTGCGGATGTGGGCCCGCACGACCTTCAGCACCCGGGATACCCAGTTCAGGCCCAGGGCCACGAGGGCGAACGGGATGCCCAGTCCCAGGCAGTAGACGAAGGCCAGCAGGGCGCCGCGCCAGGCGTTACCGGCAGTCACGCTCAGGCTCAGGACTGCGCTGAGCGTCGGTCCCATGCATGGGGTCCAGCCGAGGCCAAACACGACGCCCAGCAAAGGGGCACCGGTCAGGCCCCCGCGGATGGGGGACCGGAGCTTCTTGGTCTGCTGGAGCCAGGAAAACCTGCCCAGCAGCACCAGTCCCATCAGGATGACGAAAACGCCGAGGATCCTCATCAGCGGGTCCTGCCAGCGCACCAGCCATGATCCGACGGCGCCGAAGGCGGCACCGTAGAGGGTGAAGACCGCGCCGAAACCGAGAATGAAGAGGCCGACACCGGTCAGCACCCGTCGCCGGTTGTGGGGCTGTCGCGGGTCGGTCAGGCCGGAGACGTAGCCCAGGTAGCCCGGGACCAGCGGCAGGATGCAGGGCGAGAGAAACGACACCAGCCCCGCAATTGCGGCCAAGGGCAGTGCCAGGACCAGTGCCCCGGAGAACACGGTCGAGGCAAAGAATTCACCGATGTCCACCCGTTCAGGTTCCTTTCTTTGCCGGGCCGGTCACAGATCCCAGGATCAGCAGCCCGGCCCCGGCCACAACGAAAACGTCGGCCAGATTGAACGTGGGGAACCAGCCGGTGTGCAGGTAATCAACGACTCCTGCCCCGTCCAGCCGGTCCACGAGGTTCCCGAGCGCGCCGCCGAGCAGAAGGGCTGCGCCGGCCCGTGACGGAGCCGTCCGTTGCGGGGCGGACCGGAACAAAAACACGGCCAGCACAACAACGAGTACGGCTGTGGCCGCGGCAACCGTCCATGGCGGCAGCGAGGCCCCGAGGCCGAAGGAAACCCCGGTGTTGTAAGCGACCCGAACGTTCAACAAGCCGAAGTCCAGGGCGCTGCCGTGACTGCCGTGGCCCAGCGCCTGCAGTACAACGAACTTGACCAGCAGGTCCAGCACGGCCAGGGCGGCCGCCGAGAATGCCAGCAGGCGACGGGCGGACCGGGCCTGCCCTGTCATCAGACCGTTCACGCGGCCGCCCCCGGGCCGCGGACGCCGGTGCGAAGTGACTCAAGGGACGGCAGACCGGACAGGCCACTGCCGGTCGGATAGACCCGGCAGCTGAGACCGGTTCCTGCCGCGGAAGGAAACAGGTCCCGCCCGTCGCTGATGAATGACGGGGAGCCATGGAACTGGAGGGCAGCGGCTTCGGCCTCGGAGGTCAGTTCCAGGACCGTCACGAGGCCGGGGTCAAGACCTTCTGCCCGCAGCGCAGCATGGAAAAGCTCCAGCGCCGGCGAGGAATTCGGGCAACCCGGTGTCGTGCGCAGTTCAAAGGACACTGCTCAGTCGTCCCGGCGCACCAAGGGAAGGGCCATACTGCCGGGCCCGGGCTGAATCACCGGCTCTGACCCGCAACCCTCACAGCACGCCGCAGCTGGTGTTGCCGCTGCCGAAGAACCGCCCGTAGGGGAGGTGGTAACGGCAGCAACAGAGTCCTTGCCCGATTTCGTGGAGGGTGCGCAGCAGTCGTCGTGGTGGGCGTCGGCGCCGGGGACGGTGCAGCAGACATCACCCTTCCAGGCGTTGATGCCTTCGCGGACGGCGATCGCGGCGATCACCAGCGCGGCTCCGGCATCGGCCCACCACCAGCCCAGGGTGCTGTTCAGGACCAGGCCTACCAGCAGGACCGCGGAAAGGTACGTGCAGAGCAGGGTCTGTTTGGAATCTGCCACCGCGGTCCGGGACCCCAGTTCCCGGCCGGCGCGGCGCTGCGCCCAGGACAAGACCGGCATGATCGCCAGGGACAGGGCGGCGATCACGATGCCCGGGGTCGAGTGCTGCGCTTCCCCGCCCCCGGTCAGGGACCGGACCGAATCCACGGTAACGAACAGGGCCAGGGTGAAGAAGGAGAACGCGATGATCCGCAGCGTGAGGTGTTCGCGCCGCTCGGGATCCTTGGCGGAGAACTGCCAGGACAAGGCGACCGCGGAGGCGACCTCGATCACCGAGTCCAGACCGAAGCCGATCAGCGCCGAGGAGTCCGCGACGTTCCCGGCCCACAGGGCCACGACGGCCTCAATGACGTTGTACGTGATGGTCGCGGCCGCGAAGAGTCGAATGCGCCGACTCAGGACTGCGCGGCGCTGTGTCATCGGCGCAGGCTGGAGTGTTGCGCTCATGCCACGCACGTCCCGTCCGGAGCGCAGCAGGCCGGGTCAACGGCCAGCACCACACCTAGCAGATCCCTGATCGCGTGGCCCAGCCGGGCGTCGGCCAGTTCATACCGGGTCCGGCGCCCGTCCGGAACAGCCACGACCAGACCGCAGCCGCGCAGGCAGGTCAGGTGATTGGACATGCTTTGCCGCGAGACCGAGAGGGTGTCTGCCAAGTCGGACGGGTAGGCGGGCGCGTCAGCCAGAGCCAGCAGGATCCTGGCCCTGGTCGGATCAGAGACCGCGTAGCCGAAGCGCGCGAGCACCGGGGCGTGCGTGAGGGTTTCCATACCTTCGAGAGTACATTCCAGGATGTATCAATGTAAAAGGTCGGCCAACCCCTGCCGCGAAAGCATGAATCCCTAGATGCCCATACGGTCCAGGATGGCGTCTTCTTCCTCGTCGGAGCTGTTGCGCTTGCCGGCCCGGCTTTCCCGGCGGGCCTCCAGGACCGCCTCAGAGGGGTCCTCGGCCTGGTCTTCACGTTCTTCCCGTGCGATACGGGCCTGCTGCCGGGCGGTGTACCCAAAGCCGACGAAGGCAAGGATTCCGAAGGTCAGCCACTGCAGCGCGTAGGAAAGGTTTGATCCTTCCTGCACGGCTGGTGCGGAGAGCTGCGCCGGTGCCACGTTGCGACCCGGCGATTCCGCTGCCATCAGCCCGTAACTGCCCGTCAGCAGTGGGTAACTGAGTTGCCGGGCGTAGGCGGGCAGGGCGATACTGGGTAGCTGTCCCTCCGGGGCTGTCCGTCCATCCAGTTCCGGTTCGGAGGGTTTCAGCCGGACGACCACCTGGACGTTTCCAGCCGGCGGGTCCGGAACAAGGTCCGGGTACCCGGCCCTGGCGTTGCCGATCGGCAGCCATCCCCTGTTCACGACGATGGTCTCCCCGGAGGCAACCCGGAACGGAACCAGGACCTCATACCCTGGTGCCGAATTTTGTGGCCTGTTCCTGACAATCCTTTGATCCTGTGTCAGGTACTGGCCGGTGATTGAAACGGTGCTCCACTTCACCTCAGGATCGGCGGTTTCGAAATACTGCTTGGCAACTGCGAACGGCACGGGATTCTTGTCGTAATTGTCCTGGACGCGGCGGATTTCAGCGACGGCCTGATTTCTGCGGTCCATCTGCCACTTACTTAGCCCGGCGCACGCTGCGGCAACCATGGCGGCCAGAAGCAGGAAGCCGACCCAGCGACGGGTGAAAAGGAAACGGTATGTCATAGCCTGCCCTGGCCCTGGGCTGCCGCTTCGGCCAATTCCCGCAACGCGCGGCACTGGCTCCGGTCAGAGGCCGTGACCGACCGGACGGGCGCGGGGGCAAGGTTTGCGATTCTGGAGGCACACACTCCTTCAGCGTAACGGTCATGCCTCCTGCTGCAGGTCCGGAGGTCAATGGACCCGGCGGCCATCCCATCAAGAGCACAGGAGGTGCCGTTATGGAAATGTGACAAACGTTGCTGTTGTGCCGTACGGTCTAAAACCGTGCCGGTTTCTCCGAATGCGGCACTCCTGAGCAGACTTGCCTAACTCTGCCGCTGCCTCAGGATCCGTTCGCAAAATCGTCCGGCAGAGACGGGGAACCCAACAGCGGCCTGCTCGCAGGCCTTGGGGTGAAGCCGTGCCTGATGCATCCGTGCATCAACGCGGCCGGGTGCCTCCCATCCGAATCCGACAGCTAACCTCGCAGGCAGTGGGAGAGGCCCTTTCATGCCCATGCGCAAAGCTCACGGCCGCCGCCGCGCGGTCCCCGTCCAAACCAGCGCCCTTGCCGCGCTGTCCAAATCCGTGGCGGACAACGCCGGCGGTGTAAGCCGCAAGGCCGCTGTCATCGCGGCCGCCTCGGGTCTCGTGCTGACCAGCGGCATTGCCGCCGCCCAGGCCGCAGACGCCCCGGTCCAGCGCGACGCGGAGCCAGCCTCGACCCTCGAAGTTGTCAGCCAGGCACAGGCACCGCTCAGCGCCGATGCCACCGTCCAGATCTCTTATGAGCGTCCTGTCGTGGAAACCACGCCGGCGCCGGTCGTGGAAGCACCGAAGCCAGTCGTCGCGGTCCCCGCCACAACCGCCCCTGCGGCAGCGAAGGCAGCCGCGCCGGCCAAGGCGCAGGTGACGGTTACCCCCGCTGCTGCAGCTCCGGCTGCCGCTCCGGCAGCAGGCGCAATCAACGCCACGATGGTGTCTTCCGCCTACGCGCAGATCGGCATGATCCAGGACTGCACGCGACTGGTCGAGAACGCCCTGAACGCCGCCGGAATCCGAGTTGGGGACCTCGGCCCGATGCAGTTCATGAACTACGGCACCGTGGTCAGTGAGCCCCAGCCCGGTGACATGGTGGTCCAACCCGGGCACGTGGGAATCTACGTCGGCAACGGCCAGGTGCTCAGCTCCGGCCTCAACGGCAAGAACGAAACCGCCGTCCACCCCCTGACGTGGATGACCTCAAAGGGTGCTGTCTCGTTCGTACGCGCAGGCTAACAAACCACTGAAGGCCGGTGATCCAATGCCTTGGGGGCACTGAATCACCGGCCTTCAGCATGCCCGCGGCCGCATGCGATTGGAGACCTTGCGGTGGGAAACCGGGCACCCGCTTTTTAACTCTTGAAGCCCCGTTTGCCTGTTCAGGCGCTGTTGGCTGGGCGTTCCGAAGGGAAACTCGCGTTCCCGGCCGGGAAAGAACGCCACCCGGTGCCGCCGGGCTTATTGCGGCAGCGACACCAGGCGGTGGGCTCAGCTCTTCCTGGTCCTGCCGGCGCGGAACAGTGCAGCAACTCCTGCGGCCAGCCCGAGCAGCCCTGCGGTCAAAGCTACCCAAGTCAGTATTGAGGCGGGCGCGTCGGTACTCACCGAGGCAGCCGGCACTGCGGCCGTCTGCGCCGCCGTAGTGGACCCATGGCCGTCCGGGCCTGCCGCAGCAGCAGTAGTCACAAAGGACGGGGCGGGGTCCTGCGGCTCGGCCTGGCCCTCAACCACCGGGTCATCCCAGTTCCTGACGGTGCCGTCAGAGTAGGACTGCGCTACAGGCAGCGCCACGGTAGTACCGGACTTCGGAAGCCTTCCACGGACAACGAGAACATCTGGTACTGGTCAGCCGACAACTGGCTCTGCGCATCGTTGGCGGTCCAGGTCACGGACAACGGCGCCTCGGTAATGGTGGCGCCGTCCACGGTTACCGGTTGCGGCAGCGCCCCTCTGACAAGCTCAGCGGTCCAGCCAGGGACAGGCTTGACCCGGACTGACGTGAACGGGGTAGCGGTGGGCAGGTCCACCTTGATTTTGGTGGTGGTAGCCGTCTTCGACTCACTGGGAACCCTGAACGTCACCTGTGTGGTTCCGCCTTCGTCAGTGGCGTCCGGAGTCACCGAAACATGGGCGGACGCCGCGCCGAGGCCGAACGTCATGAGAGCCGCCGTAGCTGCCCCAACGGCAACTAGTTTAAGCGAATGCAGATTTTTGGTACTCATGGGAAATCCTTTGCTGGCTGCCGCCCGGATCGGAAGTGATGCCGGGCAGCGAAATGTGTAATTGACGGGAGCCGTGTTCCCTCCAACCACAAAGCACTCAGACAGGCCAGCCAAAGGGAACCACGCATCTCGGCGGTCCACGGATCCCGTCGACGCGGAGGTTCCGCCAGGACGTGGGTACAGGGCGTGTGCCGGATCCAGCACAGGGCGCTTCGGTGAGAAGTACGGTGACAGGCTGAAGGGTTCGTGTCAGGGGATGAAGCAGCCAGGCAGCGACCCGCCACAGCGCTGCTTCCGCTCTGCTCAACATGATCGCAGTCGCGGCCGCAGCCAGAAGGTGCGCCAGCGACATGGAGAGTCCTGTGTCCGCGTGCAGGAGAGGTTCTGGCGCCTGGGCCAGACACGCGCCCGCCTGCACGGCATGATGCCCGCCGCCGTGCGGCGAGGTCCCGCAGGATGTTTGGCGGGAAAGGAAGCTGAACGCCTCGTGAAGCAGCACCTGCCCGACTCCAACGACGCCCGCAATCCTCCCCAAGGACCACTGACGCCCCAAGACCAACGTCACGGCTGCCAGAACCAGCGCGAACAGCGCCACCGAAATTTCCGCCGCCGGGAGCGTACCGCCACCGAGCACATGCGCACCCGCCGCGAACAACCACACCGTCCCCGCCACCAAAAGGGGACGAACGAGACGCAGTACGCCTGCACTCATCTCCGCCTCCAGTCCGAGGGGATCGTGAACTTCCTTCGACCCCAGCATCCGGGAACGACCCCGGAAATATCTTGTAAACCGTCGGTGGGAGCCGTCAGTCCTCGAGCCGCCGACCGCTGAGGCGCTGGGACTAGCTATTTTGTCATGTCCCGACTCGGACCCGGAGGTGACGGGCGAATTGCTACACGCGGAGTCCGCACGGCACCTGCATACCCTGAGGCTTAAAGGCCGATAATGGATATTATGTAAAGTAGTAAAAAGGTTGTTCGCAATTTCTGCGAATACGTCCACTCTCGATAACGGCTTGTTTAGGCCTAGATAACGGCTGTGAGCGGCCGGTTTGTTTGTCTGGTCACGGCAGGGATCCGTTCAGGTGAGCCCGGACGTGCTGCGCTGCATGTCCACAAATTGGCGTCGTATCAGGCATCCTGGGCTCGCAGTTTGCATTTTTTGCATTCTGACTGCAAAACTTGCAGTCGGCATTGGAGGCTTCTTGGGTGATAAGTTCGGCGGTCTCGCGTTCTTGCCGCTGCCGAATCGGGAGCCGGATCGTGACGCGTTCCTGAGCGAGGTGCTCACCGGGTGGAAGAGATCCCACTTGGCGCAGAACTTCACCCTGCAGACGACCAAGCGCCGGGTCGCCTCGGTGATGCGCCTGTCGGACTTCTCGGGCAAGTATCCGTGGGAATGGGGCCCGGTCGACGCGGATGAGCTGTTCGCCCATCTGCGCGGTGTTGAGAACCTTGCCCTTTCCACCGTCCGGGCGTACCAGACGGACATCAAGCTGTTTTGCGAGTATGCGACCAACCCTGAATACCCGTGGAACGAGAACTGCGGGCGGCTCTTCGGGACCACCTTTTCCCAGGTGATCACCGAGTTCAACAAGGCCCGGCACGTCCAGGATGCCGATATGGGTCCAGAGAAGCGTGCCTTCACTCTCGAGGAGCTGCAGGCATTCTTCGACCTGGCCGACCTGGAGGTCGAACGGATCATTAATTCGGGGCGCAAGGGCGCTCTTGCCGCCTGGCGTGACGCCGTGGCCTTCAAGACCGCCTACGGCTGGGGCCTTCGGCGCGACGAGCTTCGTCACCTCAGCCTCGTGGATTTTTCCCGCAATGTTAAGGCCCCGTACTTTGGTGACTACGGCATTCTGCGCGTCCGGTTCGGGAAGCCGCAGAAGGGCTCCCCCAAGAAACAGCGGTCCGTCCTGACCCTTCTGGACTGGGCGGCCGAGGCGGTTGATGACTGGGTCAGGCGCGGTCTTCCCCGGTATGGGCAGCCTGTCGGCGACCTCTTCCCGACTGACCGTGGCGGCCTGGTTCCGGAAAAGAACCTCCGGGCTCGGATGCGCGGGTTCCTTGATGAACTCGGCTTTCCGCCGGGGCTTGATCTTCACTCCCTGCGCCGGTCCTATGTCACGCATATGCAGACCGAGCACGGATATGACACCAAGTTCATCTCAATGCAGGTTGGCCACGAGCACACATCGACGACCACGATCTACACCCTGCCCTCCCCCGACTATGCCGCACGCGAACTCGAACGCGTTCTCAACAGCACCCTGCTGGCCAGCAACAGCAGGGTGCTGACCAAACCCACAACGCCTTCCGGAAAGACACCACGATGAACCGTCAGATCGACTACCAGTTTCGCGTCAAGGAGCTGATGGCACGCGCCGGGATGCGAAACAGCCGTGATCTTGTTGCTCCGCTTCGGGAGCGCGGCATTACGCTCTCCGAGTCGCAGATCTACCGGCTCGTCGGCCAGAACCCGGATCGGATCTCGTTCCAGGTCCTGGCTGCGCTCTGCGACATTTTCAAGGTCGAAGCCAACGAAATCCTCACCTACACCGCAACGGACGCCCGCACTCAGCGCCGTCGAACCGCGGTCGGCGACGGCACGGATGTCCCCCTTCTGGCCGCCTACCGGCCGGTTCGGGCGCGCATTACCCGCCCCCATGAGCAGTGAGTTCAAGCCGCGTGGCCGTCCCCGCTCCAACAGGACGAGCGAGGGCTGCGACCGCTGCGGAAAGACCACCGGAAAAATCCGGGTCCGTTGGCCAGACGGACGCATCTGCGGCATCTGCTTCACGAACGCAACCCACCGATACGGCCGATGCCCGCTCTGCGGCGCCGACAGAATGCTCCCCGGCCGGACCGATACAGGCGAGGACATCTGCCGGGAGTGCGCCGGCATCACGACGAACCTCACCTGTGACAACTGCGGCCGCGAGGCTGAGCGCTTCCGCGGCGGGCATTGCATCTCCTGCGTACTCACCACCGATCTGACCGAGCTCCTCAGGCCAAATGACCCGCCCGACCTGCGGCTAAAACGCCTGATCAAGATATTGACCGACTCCACCCGGCCCGAGAGCATCTACACCTGGCTGCGCGGCCACGGCGGTCGATCCGCGTCACTGCTCAAGCGAATCGGCGACCGAGAGATCGAACTCTCCCACCAGGCCTTCGACGAGCTTCCGAAGACGCCGGCGGTCGAGCACCTCCGGGCAATCCTCACCCACAACCGGATCCTTCCCGCCCAGGAAGACCGTCAGCTGGCCATGTTTGAACAGTGGCTGGAAGAACGCCTCGACCAGCTCTCCACTACACCGGAAATCCACGCACCCATCGAGCGTTTTGCGCGCTGGCATCACCTCAAAAGGCTTCGGGCGGAATCGTCCGCGACGAAGAACATGAACTACGCCGTGCGCTCGGCGAAACAGGAGATCACCGAGGCGGGAAAGTTCCTCCGTTGGCTCCACGACGAGCACGGCAGGACAGCATCTTCCATCCGCCAGATGCATCTCGACGAATACCTCTCCGAGGGCACCTCGACCCGGCGACATATCCGGAACTTCATCCAATACCTCAAGCGGGAAACGCCAGGGAAGGACATCCAGGTCGCTGCGCGGTTGGCCAGAACAACACCTGTCCTCAGCCAACAGGAACGCCTGGACCTCGTCCGCAAGCTCATCGAGGCCGACAACGTCGCCGTCTCGATCCGCATCGCGGGGCTGATCTTCCTGCTCTATGGCATCCCCATCGGCAGAATTGCCATGCTCACCATCGACGACGTCGAAGTGACCGTCAAGGGCATGTTTCTCAATCTCGGCCGGTACCCAGCGCCCATCCCCGAGCTGCTGGCACCCATGTTCTGGGCCCACCTCCAGAACCGCGGCGGCCAGCAGACAGTCAACCGCGACACGCGCTGGCTCTTCCCGGGCGTCCGCGCAGGATCCCCCCGCTCCCCCAACACCCACCTGCTAAAGCTTCGCGGGATGGGCGTCAACATCCAGGGCATCCGCAACGCCACCCTGCAGAGCCTGGTCAAAGAAATCGACGCGACCTCACTCGCACGCATGCTCGGATACAGCAAGCAGACTCTGTCCCGCCACGCGGGAGCCACCAGCGCACCCATGGCAAGCTACGTCGTTGGCAAGAACCCCCACTTCACCCGAGAACGCAGCCGCGACCAACCGGCGGAAGAAACCCAGTGACAAAGCCCGCGCCCGCGTATAGGCTCCGACCAGCTTCCATCTTCAGGGGGAATCGATGAAGCATTCACGATTATGGCGAAACAGTTTTTGTCTGCTATCTCTCAGCCTGCTCATGACTTCGTGCGCGTCAGGCACCATCGACCAAGCGGCGACGGACGTCAGCACGCCTTCCCCGACCGTTTCCACGCCTCCCGCGGCGACATGCGCGTCATTCCTGCCGACCGCCGCATGTTCGCAATACGTCAGCATTTCGGCGACATCCAACGGCGTCGACCTGCCGTGGGCTGCGGCAGGCGGGCTGAGAGTGGAACTTTATTCCGTCAACGGAGAGCTCCAGTTCGGGGCGAAAACCCCGTGCAATCCGATCAGCGCTCCGGCGGTGATCAACGGGAACACCCTCACACTCGACAAACCCGCAGTCGGGGCGATGGGCTGCGCCGGCGAGTCTTCTGCGCAGGAGCAATGGGTCATGCAATTCCTAAGCCGGCCCATCGAAATGGCGTTCGTCCAGGACACCCTGACTTGGACCGCCGGAGCGGACACGCTCAGCTTCAAAAGCAAATAGCAGCCCCTGGTCTGGGCGTGACCCTTCGCCCACTTGGTCTGACGCTTTGGCAGTGACCTCAAGCAGTTATCAACAACACCTTGGACTCCGCCGGGGGACAGAGAATAAGCCCCAAACTGATAACCCGCTTACCCAGTTGTACCCTGCGTATTGCATCAGATGAATCAATCGTCTCGATCCCCCAGGTCCGCAAGGAGTTCTCTAACTTCCTTGAGATTGCGCGGAATTTGCGGACTGACGGCTTTGATGTGTCGCGGCCCAAGCGCTCCTGACGGCTGCAGCACGCAGCCCCGAAGCGGCCAATACGAGCGCCTGACCTGCGGTTTTGTGCTGGTGATGCATTTGATGAATCATTGATTCAGGATCTGAGCACAAACTTTGACGGAACTGTGGGGCGAAAATGGCGGTCGACGCGTCCGGGCGTGTGCTGCAGCTGAGCGCTGTTCAGCTGCTGCATCCCGAGGAACAGACGCTTGAGGACATGCTGACCGGGTGGCGCAACCAGCAGCTCTCTAGGAACCTCCAGTTCGACACGATCGACAAGGGCATCGAGTGCGTCCGCCGGTTCGTCAACCACGTGAACGAGTTCCCGTGGAACTGGGCACCGGAGCATGTCGAGGAGTATTTCGGTGACCTCCGCTCGATCCACCGGCTGAAGCACTCCACCGTCCGCGGTTACCAGTCCACGCTCCGCCGGTTCACGTCATACGTGTCGAACCCCGACTACGGCTGGGACCGGGTCTGCGAACAGCGTTTCGGAACGCACCCGTCCCAGGTCTTCTTTGACTGGAACACCGCCTCCCACACACAGGAGTACGAGGGACGCCCCTCCAAGCGGCCCTTCACCAAGACGGAACTGCAGATGCTCTTCGATCACGCGGACGACCAGGTCGAAGTCATCGCCGCCTCAGGCAAGAAAGGCTGGCAGGCGGCCTACCGGGACGCCGTCATGTTGAAAGTCGCCTACTCATACGGGCTCAGATTCAACGAACTCAGGCACCTGCAAACCATCGACTTTGCGACCAACCCCCAAGCACGAAGGTTCGGCAAGGCAGGCGTCTGCAAGGTCCGGTTCGGCAAATCACGCAAGGGCTCCCCGCACAAACCCCGCAGCGTGCTGACGGTCTTCGACTGGACCGCCGGTGTCATCGAGGACTGGCTCGCCAACGGACGAGGCACGCTCGACACCCTGGACCTGTTCCCCAGCGAACGCGGCGGCCTGATCTGTGAGTCCACCCTGCTGCGCCGGCTCCGGCGCTACCTGGCCGAGCTAGGCCTGCCAATGGATGGCCTGGACCTGCACTCGCTCCGGCGCTCCTACGCAACGCACCTGCTGGAGGACGGATGGGATCCTAGATTCGTGCAACATCAGATGGGCCACGAACACGCCTCCACCACCGGGATCTACCAGTTCGTCAGCGACGACTTCCGCAACGCGACCCTCCGGGCGGCGCTGGACCGCACCATGGATGAAGTCCTGGGCGTGCAGATGAGGGGTCAATGGTGAGGCGCGAAGTCGAATACAAGTGGCGGCTTTCCGAGCTCATGGCAGCACGGGGACTGCACAACACCACCGACCTCATCCCTCTGCTGGCCGAGCGCGGCATCACCTTGTCCCGGCCACAGGTCTACCGTCTCGTCAACCAGAAACCCGAACGCGTCGCGCTGCAGGTCATCGCCGCGATCTGCGACATATTCTCCTGCGGACCCGAGGACCTCATCACCGTCACAGCCGCCGACGCCCGCGCCCGCAAAACCGGAACCAGCGCCCCCAACGTCGTTGACCTGAACCGCACCGTCAGGCCCCGCCGGGCACGCATCATCGACGATGACCACTGACAAACCCGAAGGCCTCAGCCCCCGCAGCACCAGCCGCGGCCGGCCCCGCACCACCGGGACCGCGACGTGCGCACGTTGCGGCCGAACCGCCGGCCGAACCCGCGCCACCTGGCCCGAAGGCCGAATCTGCGGGCCCTGCTTCACCGCCGCCACCCGCACCCACGGGACCTGTCCGGAGTGCGGCCAGCACAGACTTCTACCCGGGCCACCGGACATCAGCGGAGGGCCACGCTGCGCGCCCTGCGCCGGCATCCTCCATGACTTTCACTGCACCCGCTGCAATGTTGAAGGTGAGTTCTACCGACGCGGTATCTGCGCCCGCTGCGCCCTCCGGGAGGACCTCAATGAGCAACTGCTGACAGAATCTTCCGACCCCGAAACAGCCAGCAGAATTGTCGATGTGAGGTGTGTCAAGGATGTGAGACAGTCGCGTAGTTTCTTTTCGGTCAGGCAGCAGCGGGAAGCTGTTGGTTTCTGGTTGTGAAGTTGGCCATAGCCGTCGCCGGCGGCAGGCCTTCGTTGTTGGTGTGAGGCCGCCAGCGGTTGTAGAACACTTCGATGTAGCGCATAGTGGCCAGTCTGGCGTCCTGGCGGGTGGTGATGGTAAAACTCGTTTTTCAGCGATGAGAACAGCGATTCCGCCACGGCATTATCCCAGCACACCCCGGTGGCGCCCATGGATTGGCGGATGTTATTCCCGGCGCACCAGGCGCCCATTTCGCGTGACGTGTACTGCGTTCCATGATCACTGTGGAAAATCGCGTTGGGACTCAAATGGCCGCGGTCTCTGGCCATCGTCAGGGCCCCGGTGACCAGCGAAGCGCGCATGTGTTCAGCCATAGCCCAGCCGACGACCATGCGGGTGCACAGGTCGATGACGGTGGCCAGGTAGAGCCATCCCTCGTCAGTGCGCAGGTAGGTGATGTCTCCGACCAGGCGCGTTCCGGGTGCTTCTGCTGTGAAGTCCCGGCCGATGAGGTCCGCGAAGACCTTGTCCGGATCTGAGGGGATGGTGGTGCGCTTGAAGGCGCGCATCCGCTTGGCGACCCACCCGTTCTCGGCCATAATCCCGGCCACGGTACCCACTGAAACCTCGATGCCGGCGGCGGCCAATTTGGTGTGGACCATGCGGTGGCCGAAGATCCCGTCGGAGGAATCGAAGACGGTCTTCACCTGATCGGTCAGCTCCCGGCGACGGAGCGCGGTCGGGGTTTCTGCGGCGTCCAGCCACCGGTAATACGTGGCCCGTGGGAGATCAAGCTGACGGCACATCCAGGCCACCGGGAAGTCGGCGTTCTTCTCCTGAACAACTCGGTACAAGTCCTCTACCGTTGTTCTTTGGCGAAGAACGCCGAAACTTTTTTCAGGAAATCGTTCTCCCTCTCCAGCTCGCGCAGCCGTGCCTCCAAAGCCTTGTATTTCGCAGGATCCACCGGATCATCCGGTTTGCCGCCGCCCTCCGTTTGCCCTTCACGGGACAGTCGCACCCAGCGTTTCAACGCGGTAACGGAAATGCCGAGCTCCGGAGCGACAGAGGCGGGTGAACGCCCAGATGAAACCACGAGCTCAACGGCATCAGCCTTGAACTCATCGGAATAGGTAAGTCGAGCAGACATGAGCACAATCCTTTCAAACTGTGTCTCACATCAGTAGTACACCTCAGTGTTGCGGATCAGGTGCACGATGCAGGTCTGGACCACAGCAAACTCCCACACGGCGTTTATGGCCTCGGGTAGGCCTTTGAGCCCGTCGCAGACCGTGATGCAGACGTCCTCGACGCCCCGGTTCTTGATTTCAGTCAGCACCGAGAGCCAGAACTTCGCCCCTTCGCCGCCGTCCCCGGCCCACAGGCCGAGGATGTCGCGTTCTCCGTTGACGCTGACTCCGATCGCGACGTAGACCGGCCGGTTCGTGACCTGCCCGTCCCGGACCTTGACGTGGATAGCGTCGATGAATACCACCGGAAAGACCCGGTCCAGGGGCCGGTTCTGCCACTCGGTCATCTCGGCGATGACCTTCTCCGTGATGCGCGAGATGGTGTCCTTGGAGACCCGGGCACCGAAGACCTCGCCGAAGTGCGCAGCGATCTCCCCGGTGGTGAGGCCCTTCGCGCTCAGCGACAACACGATCTCGTCGACGCCCGTCAGCCGCCGCTGTCGTTTCTTCACGATCTGCGGGTCGAACGTCGATCCTGTGTCCCGCGGCACCTCGATCTCCACCGGTCCAATCTCGGTCATGACGGTCTTGGTGCGGGTGCCGTTGCGGGAGTTCCCGCTGCCGCGGCCGGACACGTCGTGTTTGCCGTAACCGAGGTGCTCGTCCATCTCCGCTTCCAGAGCGGTCTCCAGGACATTCTTCGTCAACCGGTTCAACAGCCCGCCCGGGCCGACGAGCTCGATTCCCTGCTCCCTGGACTGTGCCAGGAGCTGCTGCGCTAACTCTTGCTGATCCACATCAGTCGCCATGGGATCCATGGTTTCGCTCATGATCAGTCCTCCCCGCCAGGCACCGCCCGGCGTGTCAGGCCAACCCCGGATCCACCGTTATTCAGACACTCCCGCCTCGGCATAGTCGCGGGCTCGGCATAGATCGACCTATGCGGATGTCCGCATAGGTCGATGAAGTCGGCTATATCCCGTTCGATCAGGACGCGGCGAACCTGTTCTTCCAGCTGGTCTTGTCGGTGACGGTCGAAAACTGAGCCATAGTGACGGCGGCGGAGTTCAGCGGTCGTTGCAACAATTTATGGTTCGGTCGCCGGTGAAGTCAGTCTAGCCAGGTGCTCTACGGGACTCTGCCAACCCAGGATTTCGCGTGGTCTGCGGTTGAGTTCAGCGGCGACCGTCGTGAGGTGTTCGGGGCTGTGGACGCCGAGGTCTGTTCCTTTCGGGAAGTACTGCCGGAGCAGGCCATTAGTGTTCTCGTTTGAGCCGCGCTGCCAGGGGCTCGCGGGATCACAGAAATAGACCGGAATCAGCGTCTGCCGCGTAAAACTCTGGTGGCAAGCCATTTCAGTCCCCTGATCCCAGGTCAAAGAACGGCGCAGGTGCGGCGGGAGCGGGTTCATCGAATCAGCTAGCCGATCGCGCAGATTCTCAGCACCACGGTTTCCTGCCAGGTGCACGAGGATGATGAAGCGAGTGGTTCGTTCGACCAGTGTGGCGATGGCCGAGCGGCCGCCCTTCCCAATTATTAGATCGCCCTCCTTACGATTTTGTTGTGGGTGATTTCGGAGCTGTCGTAGTGTTTCGATCACCCTCGGGTGGCGGGTATGGCCTAGGTCGCCCTGCCGCTTGGATGGCTCACTGGGAATGGCCGCCCGCTGCCCGCCGATGACTCGACCGCTGATTGAGAATTACGACATTGATCGTTGGGTAAGGACGTGCCGGCGTAGTTATCGACAGGGCCAACCGAAATTGGAGCTGATCGAAGGAGACTGAACATGCCGGCATTCTGGGTAGGAATCGACTCAGGCAAAAGAGCACATCATTGCGTCGTGATCGATCAGACGGGGACCGTGCTGCTCTCGAAACGGGTCGAGAACGACGAAAACGCAGTGCTCGAACTCATAGCCACGATCGCGGAGATCGCGGCCGGGGGCGAAGTCTGCTGGGCCACGGATCTGAATTCCGGCGGAGCGGCCCTGTTGATCGAGTTGTTGGCCGCGCACGCCCAGCAACTGCTCTATATACCTGGACGGATCGTGCATCACGCTGCGGAGACCTACCGCGGAGATGGCAAGACCGACGCGAAAGATGCCAGGATCATCGCTGACCAGGCACGGATGCGCACGGACCTCCAACCAGTCCGCCGCACGGACCAGATCAGCGTTGACCTGCGGCTCCTCACCGCCCGCCGTACGGATCTGATCTGCGACCGTGTCCGGGCGATCAACAGGCTCCGCGCCACCTTGCTGGAATATTTCCCGGCTCTCGAGCGTGCGTTCGACTACTCCAAACAGGCGCCCCTGGTCCTCCTGGGCGGCTACCAGACACCCGAGGGCATCCGGCGGATCGGACTAGCTCGGCTCACCGGTTGGCTGAGGAAACGCGGCTGCCGCAATAGTGCCAAGATGGCAGAGAAGGCACTGATAGCCGCAAACTCCCAGCACACCGTACTGCCAACTCAGACCACAGGCTCTGCCCTGGTCGTCCGGCTGGCCGGGCAAATCAGCACTCTCGATGCGGAGATCGCCGGCATCGATGCCCAGATCACGGACCTGTTCGGGAAGCACGACAGCGCCGATGTTTTGCTCACCATGCCGGGCTTCGGCCCCGTACTCGCAGCTACTTTTCTCGCGAACATCGGCGGCAACCTGGACGCGTTTGACTCAGTCGACCGGCTCGCCAGCGTCGCGGGGCTGGCTCCCGTCCCGCGCGATTCCGGACGAATCAGCGGGAACCTGCACCGACCACGTCGCTTTAACCGCAGGCTCCTGCGGACCTGTTACCTCGCCGCCCTCTCCAGCTTGAAGAACAGCGCGGCCTCAAGAACCTATTACGACCGGAAGCGCGGAGAAGGAAAGTCGCATAAACAGGCCCTCATCGCCCTCGCCAGACGTCGCATCAACGTCCTCTGGGCGATGCTCCGTGACCACACCATCTACCAGGAACCAATGCCACGCATCACCGCTCAGGCGGCTTGACAGAAACATTGAGATTCCCAATGCCCCGGTACTAGTCTGCCGATGACTTCCGCGGGCCTGTCCCGGATCATCACCATGTCCGGGAAACGCCTGGTCCGGTGCTCCTTTCGGCGGCGCGGCCGGCGGCCAGTCCGACCGCTGCGCAGCGAGACTGCAGGGTCCACGGCCAAATCCAGGCTTCCACGCCCATAGAGAGCTTGATAAACAGTCTCGGGCACGACGTGCATCTCGGGTTGTCCCGGGAAATTAGCGCGTAGACGGTTGCTGATCTGGCGGGGACTCCAGCGTTGCTTCAGATGTTCACGCACGAACTCCTGCAGCGCCGGGTTGGCCGCGATCTTCCCGGTCCGCTGGCGGCTCCGTCTACGTTCGGCGCTGCGCTGGGCCGTCCGCGGACGGTAGTTGCCAGAGGGCTCGTGAATATTCCGGCGAATCTCTCTGCTCACAGTTGAAGGACTGCGCCCGAGTTCCATTGCGATAGCGCGAATGCTCCGCCCGGCATGCAGGAGGTCGGCGATCGTGATCCGTTCGGACTCGGAGAGAAATCGGGCAGAAATCGCGGCTGGTCTAAGACGGGAGATAGGAGCGATCTTTTTGACGTCGCCGGACTTCAGAACAACTGAGTGGCCGTGCCGCCATCGAGTGCCGGAACTACGGCTGATTCCGACGATTCGGCACGCTTCGGAATTGCCCATTCCCTGTTTCATCAGCTGATCATAGTGAGCCCGTGCAGCGTTCTTTGGAGGGGCACCCCGTGACTTTCGTGGTCGTTTCATATCTGCCAATTGCAACTCCTAAAAGCTCAGGTGTTGCAACGACCACTAGACGCCAAGCCCACGAAATGGCTCAGTTTTCGACCGTCGCTGACAGGTCTCGAGCCGCTATGAACACGCGTCCATGATCCTGAGGTGTACTACTGATGTGAGACACAGTTTGAAAGGATTGTGCTCATGTCTGCTCGACTTACCTATTCCGATGAGTTCAAGGCTGATGCCGTTGAGCTCGTGGTTTCATCTGGGCGTTCACCCGCCTCTGTCGCTCCGGAGCTCGGCATTTCCGTTACCGCGTTGAAACGCTGGGTGCGACTGTCCCGTGAAGGGCAAACGGAGGGCGGCGGCAAACCGGATGATCCGGTGGATCCTGCGAAATACAAGGCTTTGGAGGCACGGCTGCGCGAGCTGGAGAGGGAGAACGATTTCCTGAAAAAAGTTTCGGCGTTCTTCGCCAAAGAACAACGGTAGAGGACTTGTACCGAGTTGTTCAGGAGAAGAACGCCGACTTCCCGGTGGCCTGGATGTGCCGTCAGCTTGATCTCCCACGGGCCACGTATTACCGGTGGCTGGACGCCGCAGAAACCCCGACCGCGCTCCGTCGCCGGGAGCTGACCGATCAGGTGAAGACCGTCTTCGATTCCTCCGACGGGATCTTCGGCCACCGCATGGTCCACACCAAATTGGCCGCCGCCGGCATCGAGGTTTCAGTGGGTACCGTGGCCGGGATTATGGCCGAGAACGGGTGGGTCGCCAAGCGGATGCGCGCCTTCAAGCGCACCACCATCCCCTCAGATCCGGACAAGGTCTTCGCGGACCTCATCGGCCGGGACTTCACAGCAGAAGCACCCGGAACGCGCCTGGTCGGAGACATCACCTACCTGCGCACTGACGAGGGATGGCTCTACCTGGCCACCGTCATCGACCTGTGCACCCGCATGGTCGTCGGCTGGGCTATGGCTGAACACATGCGCGCTTCGCTGGTCACCGGGGCCCTGACGATGGCCAGAGACCGCGGCCATTTGAGTCCCAACGCGATTTTCCACAGTGATCATGGAACGCAGTACACGTCACGCGAAATGGGCGCCTGGTGCGCCGGGAATAACATCCGCCAATCCATGGGCGCCACCGGGGTGTGCTGGGATAATGCCGTGGCGGAATCGCTGTTCTCATCGCTGAAAAACGAGTTTTACCATCACCACAGCTTCACCACCCGCCAGGACGCCAGACTGGCCACTATGCGCTACATCGAAGTGTTCTACAACCGCTGGCGGCCTCACACCAACAACGAAGGCCTGCGGCCGGCGACGGCTATGGCCAACTTCACAACCAGAAACCAACAGCTTCCCGCTGCTGCCTGACCGAAAAGAAACTACGCGACTGTCTCACATCCTTGACACACCTCATCCTGACCTCGAACCTCCCGTTCGCTCGCTGGGGCGACGTCTTCGGAGACCTGACCATCGCCTCGGCCATGATCGACCGGATCGTCCACCACGCCGACGTCATCAGCCTCAAAGGCAACAGCTACCGGCTCAAAAACCAACCCGCCGCCAGTACGGCACAATAGAACCACAACCCCGTGGCCCCGTTTTCAATTGGCACTATTGGCCCCATTTTCGGTTGGCGTTAACAAAACTCGATAGCGGGTTACGTGGGTATCAATTGGTTCGATTTGAGAGAGTAAAACAATTTGCTTGGTGCTCAGTCCCAGCTCTTCGATAATTTCACGAAGGGCGGTGAGTATGACAGTCTGATCGGAGCCCACTAGGACGGCCCGAACGGTACCCACCAGCCGGACATGCCGAACCTAATGACGGCTTGAATGGTACCCACCTGTGAACGTTGATCCATCCAGTGTTGGATCGACGACGGGAGGGCCGGGATGGGGTCAAGAGTGGAGTTGTTCGCGCAGATTCGGAGGGATGCCCGGGTGGAGGGCGCGTCAATCCGGGAGCTTGCCCGCAGGCACCAGGTGGCGCGGAAAACCGTGCGTAAGGCGTTAAGTTCCCCGGTCCCGCCAGAGCGTAAAACTCCTGTACGGTCCTCGCCGCGGCTTGATCCTTATAAACCGACGATCGACGCCATGCTCGTCGAGGACACGACGGCGCCGAGGAAGCAGCGTCACACTGCCCGGAGGATTCTTGCCCGGCTCATCGAGGAGCATGGAGCGGACGAGTTGTCGTATTCGACGGTGCGTGACTACGTTCGGGTCCGCCGGGCGCAGATCGATGTGGAGGCCGACCGCCGGGTTGAGGTATTTGTTCCTCAGGAGCACGCCCCGGGCGCGGAAGCGGAAGTGGACTTCGGTGAAGTCTGGATCGTGCTGGACGGGGTAAAGACGAAATGCCACATGTTCATCTTCCGGCTTTCTCACTCCGGCAAAGCCATCCACCGGATTTACCCCACCCAGGCCCAGGAAGCGTTTCTGGAAGGCCACGTCGAGGCGTTCAACGAGATCGGCGGCGTGCCGGTCAAACATATCCGCTATGACAACCTCACCAGTGCCGTCAGGGCCGTGGTGTTCGGTCAGGGGCGGAACCGCCTGGAGAATGACCGGTGGGTGTTGTTTCGCTCGTTCTATGGATTTGATGCCTTTTATTGCCAGCCAGGTCTTGCCGGCGCTCACGAGAAAGGCGGGGTCGAGGGCGAGGTGGGCTGGTTCCGCCGCAACCGGCTGACCCCGATGCCCGTGGCGAGGTCCCTTGATGAGCTCAACGACTGGATCCGGAGCCGGGAGGTTCAAGACGATCAGCGGCGGATTGATGGCAGGATCCGCACTATCGGCCAAGACTTCGCCGCCGAGCGCCCGTTCCTGGCACCGTTGCCGGCCGACGAGTTCGATCCCGGTCTGGTGTTGAACCCGAGAGTGGACCGGTCCTCAATGATCACCGTGCGGATGGTGAAGTACTCGGTGCCAGCACGGTTCATCGGTCGGCGGGTCCGGGTTTCATTGCGGGCATCCGAAGTTGTGGTGTTCGACGGCCGCGCGGTGGCGGCCCGGCACCAGCGGATTATTGCCAAGGGCGGGCAGTCGGTCCAGTTGGACCATTATCTGGAGGTCCTCAAGACCAAGCCCGGCGCTTTGCCTGGTTCCACTGCTTTGGCCAGGGCGCGGGAGTCGGGTGCTTTCACCAGCGCCCATGACGCCTTCTGGTCTGCCTCGCGCAGGGTCAACGGTGATGCCGCGGGGACCCGTGAACTGATTGACGTCCTGCTGCTGCACCGATCGATGGAAGCCGAAGACATCGAGGCAGGGATCACCGCAGCCCTTGGAGTAGGTGCCGTCAGTGCCGACGTCGTGGCGGTTGAAGGCCGCCGACATGCCTCCAGCATCCCTGCTGGTGGGTCCCGTCCTGACCGTCATCGCGGTGCTCATGCTGAAGCGAAAGTGCAACGAGTTGTCAGCCTGACCCAGCGCCGGCTGATGGACCCGGCGGCGGTCATCGCCGGGCTCCCTCCAGACAAGCGGCCGCTCCCGGCGATCAGCGCCTATGACGAGCTGCTGGCCAAACGCACCGAACACTCCGCAGGAACCGCGTCGAAGGAAAACATCTCATGAGCCCCACCGCACCGGCCACCACCATCACCCCAACCCTGCGACGGCGCCGCGGTCTGACTGAGCAGGCCGCGGTCGCGGCCGTGGACCAAGCATGCCGCCGATTGCGCCTGCCCACCATCCGGGCGGTTCTGGACGAAGCTCTGACCGTCGCGGGGAAGGAACAACTCTCTTACCAAGGCTTCCTGGCCGAGCTGCTGCTGGCCGAATGCGATGACCGGGACCGTCGCTCCTCAATCCGACGCGTCAAAGCCGCGAACTTTCCCCGGGATAAATGGCTCGGTGATTTCGATTTCGACGCGAACACGAACATCAACCCCGCTACCATCCATACCCTCGCTACCGGCGAATGGATTCGAAAAGGTGCACCGCTATGCCTGATCGGGGACTCCGGAACCGGCAAATCCCACCTGCTTATCGGGCTGGGCACCGCCGCGGCGGAGAAGGGATACCGGGTCAAATACACTTTGGCCACCCGGCTCGTGAACGAACTCGTCGAAGCCGCCGACGACAAAGTCCTCGCCAAGACCATCGCCAGATACGGCCGAGTGGACCTGCTCTGCATTGACGAGCTCGGCTATATGGAACTGGACCGGCGCGGCGCCGAACTCCTCTTCCAGGTCCTCACCGAACGCGAAGAGAAGAACTCCATCGCCATCGCTTCCAACGAGTCGTTCTCCGGCTGGACCAAGACATTCACCGACCCGCGCCTCTGCGCCGCGATCGTTGACCGGCTGACGTTCAACGGCACCATCATCGAAACCGGCACCGATTCCTACCGCCTCGCCCACAGCCTGACAAGGAACGCGCACTAAAAGGTAGCCGCGGCCGCCCGCCCCACGAACACATAGGTTGTCGTTGACCACTTCATGCCGCGCAACAGGACAGTTTGGAGACGTCAGTAGTGAAGGACTGGGCTGCTATCTTGATGCCTTCGGCCATGGTCAGATAGGGGCTCCAGAGATTCGCGACCTGATCAACGGTCATCCCGGCCTCCAGAATGTAAATCCCTGCGGCGGCGATGTCCCCGGCGTCCTTACCCACGACAGTGATCCCTACAATCCGACCCGTGTCCGCGTCGGCAACGATCTTGATGAAGCCGCGGGTATCACGGTTCACCAGCGCGCGAGGGATAAATTTGAGCGGCAGAACCCGGCACATGCACCGGATCCCTGCCTGGTTCGCTTCCTTGTCCGTCATCCCGACAGCGGCCAGGGCAGGGCTGGTAAACGTGACCCGGGGCAGGTGCCGGTAATCGACCTCACGCCCGGCACCCTCAAAGGCGTTCTCCACCATCAGGGCCCCGTGCGCGGCGGCGACGTAAACGAACTCCGGGTGACCCGTCACATCACCCGCGGCCCAGATCCTCGGATTAGTACTGCGAAGGCTCCCGTCGACCAGGACTTCCCCGCGGTCCCCGGTTTCAACGCCGACCATGCAAAGGTTCAAATCCTCCGTGACCGGGCGCCGGCCTGTTGCCATGAGCAGGCGCGCGGCCCTGAATTCCTCGTTTCCTCCTGAGACGGAAGCATCCACGACCACGTCCCCCGACACCTCATCGGTCCGGACCGAGGACGCTGTCGCTCGACGGACGACCCGGATGCCCTCATCGGCGAAGACACCGGCGAGGGCATGCCCGGCTTCAGGCTCTTCGGCCGAGGCGAGCTTGGACCGGACCAGGATGGTCACCTCCGTGCCGAGCCGGGCGAAAAGCTGCGCCTGCTCCAGCGCCACATACCCGCCGCCCACCACCAGCATCGAAGCGGGAACGTCCTGCAGCTCCATCGCACTCGTGGACGTCAGATAATCCACCTCGTCCATTCCCGGCACTTCAGGGATCCAGGGGGTGGAGCCGGTCGCGACCAGGTAGTGTTCCGCGCTGACTGTCTCGGTGGTTCCGCCCGGGGCGGTGATGTTCAAAACCGGTGCGGCTGCGGTTCCGGCGAACACCGCCGTCCCCCGCTGCAGGTTCCATCCATAGCCCGCGGCGAGATCCACATACTTCTCTGACCGCATGGATTCGACCAGTGAGCGCTTCCCGGCGACCAGTTCGGGCATATCCACCGGCTCTGCGGAGGTGCTGATACCGGGGAACCGTCCGGAAGCATCGAGGGCGACATGGCGGGCTTCCGCGGCGGCCAGCAGGGCCTTGGACGGGATGCAGCCCGTGTTCACGCACGTGCCTCCCACAGTGCTGCGCTCCACCATCAACACCCGCTTGCCACGGCTGGTTGCCCGGATGGCCGCAGCGAAAGCAGCCCCGCCGGAACCGATAATGGCCAGGTCATAATCGAAAGATGCTGCCGACACGAGGGACTCCTGAAGATGGAAGGGAAGCAGCCGCCAGCACACCTGTTGCTCAACCGACCGCCATGTGCAGCCTTCAACCGAAGACCAGCTCTGCATCCCATTCTCAACCTTCCCCTACACTGGAATGTCAAGGAATCGCCGTCCTGGCCGCCTGCTAAGAAATGAGTTCATGATGCGTATCGGTGAGGCCGCGGCAGCGGCAGGGATGACAACCAAGACGCTGCGTTTCTACGAGGACAGCGGGCTTCTCCCGGCAGCGAAAAGATCCTCTAACGGCTACCGGGACTACCATGACGACTCCGTGGCCAGGCTCGAATTCATCCGCCGCGGACGGGCCGCAGGCCTCGCCCTGACCCAAATACGCGAAATTCTTAGCCTCCGTGACGCCGGAGAAGCCCCCTGCGCCCACGTCCAAGACCTTCTCTCCAACCAGCTGGCCGAACTGGACCACCAGATTTCTGAACTAATGGCGCTGCGATCCATCGTCGCCGGCCTTCACGCCACTGCCGCGTCCGGGACCGACGCAAGCTGCGATCCCGAACAAATCTGCAGCTACCTCTGACGCACTACTCCGCCAGACGCCAGCTTCCAACAACCGGGACCCCGGGTATCGTCCCAACCCGCGGCAGTGTTTTCACAGACCCAGAAACCACGCCAAGAACCCCTAGACACCCTCACAACATCATCCCCGGACGTCCGACGGGTGGGTACCGTTCGGGCCGTCCTAGTGGGCTCCGATCACGTTGACACAATCAGGCGGTGCCCCAAGCACCTTCGTCACGTGGTTCCCTGTTGCCCCCAGGCAGAGAAATCTGGCTTCCATGTTGTCCATGGTTTGATCGTTTGATCAGCACCAAGCGAAGATTCCCCTTCTCGTCCCTGTTATGAAGGTATAGCGACTGAAGCCTGCCGCAGTTCCTGCATCCTTCCTGCATCCTTTCTCCAAGATGACTGAGTGGAATCAGATATGTCCCGTGCGAGTGATGCTGTTGGTTTCTGTGGAGTGAAGTGTCCGCTCAATTCAACTCCGGCCGCGGCTGGGGCCACTGATGACGGGGCCGACAACGAGGAAGGGATCCCTTCGCGGCGCGCCGCTGATTGGTTCACGTTTACAGCAACCAACTACGTCCGCCCTGCGCCATCTGTATCATCTCAGGGACAAGGCATCAGGGTCACCTTGGTGGAGGATTAAAGATCAACGGGCGACTGGAGTAGCAAGCGGGACCGACCGCATTACGGGTTGCGGCCGGCTAAAGCAGCAGGCCTTGCAAATTTTCAGCGGCGACGCGGATCATTCCCCCAAGTTCGGCGCGCAGCTTGTCCGACATCCGGTGGGCCGGCACCGATACATTGATTCCGTAAAGCGTGCCACTTGGCCCCGTGATCGATACGGCAACGGAGGTTACGCCGTCTTCGCTTTCTTCTTCGCTTGTCGCGTAGCCCATGCGCCGAATTTTGTCAAGTTCGGCTTCAAGATCGGCCCGTGACGTTATTGAATTTCCCGTTAGGCCGGGGAGTTCCTGGTTAGGGTACAGGGCCCATAGCTGCTCTTGAGTGAGTCGGCTCAGCATCGCTTTTCCTGTAGCCGTGCAGTTTGCGGGCAACGTGAGGCCTTGGCGGGAGCCCACTCGAACTGCCCTTGAGCTTTCAATGGCATCAAGGAATTGGGCGTCTGTCCTCTCGAGCCTGGCGAAGTGGACCGTTTCCCCGGTTTGTTGGAACAGCTGTTCGAGGACAGGACGAGCGAGGGTTCTTATGTCCACCTGGCGTCTGATGGCGAAGGCGATGGAGCTGAGCGCCTGGCCTGGCTCATAGGCGCGAGTAGCGGGGTTTTGCCGCACGAAACCTCGGTAAAGCAACATACCCATAAGCCTGTGCGCTGTCGACGATGCGACACCGAGATAGTTGCTCGCATCTGTTAACCGGATGCTGGGCTGGGTTTTGAATAGGAGGAGCAGTCGCAATGCATTGTCAACAGATTCGATGGGGTACTGTGGCGGCGGACCGTACTTGGACGCGGCGTCCGTATCTGTAGATTGCATGCCTGATATCGTACCCAGCATGGGTGGGGGTGTCTGTATTCTCCTGTCGGCTAGCTTCACCACGCAGCGTTCATCCGAGCCAGTTCGTGTCTCCATGCCGTTTGCGTGTTGAACGACCCGCCGAGGTCTGGCAGTTCCGCCATGTCCGAGTCCGGAAGGTCTTTGAGCGTTCCCCCCGCTGCCGTGACCTGAAGCGACAATCCTGCCAGAATATCTACGCTGATTGCCTGAAGCACCGCTTGCTCTACTGTCTCCGCGGCGCTGGTCAGCCCGTGTCCGCGGAGCAGCACCACAGGGCGGTCACCCATAGCGTGGAGCATTTCCGTCGCCAACTGGCGGTTCCTGATCAGAACCCCTCGGGGATACACGGGTACCCCGCCTGCTGCCAGGCGGGTGCCGGGAATATCGAAGGCTCCGACGATCGGGCGGACGCCAAGCCCGGCGAGGTCAGCTGCGACGACCCGTGGCGGGTGCGCGTGGACGACCGCGTTGATGTCTTGGCGTTGTCGTAACAGCTCGGTGTGGAGGGGAAGCTCGTTGGGCACGGTGTATCCCCCTTCCAGTTCGCCTTCAGCAGCGGGATTGCCGTCAAGGTCCACCAAGCGGATGTCGGCGGCTTCAGTGAATGCCAATCCCCGCTCCCGGGGACCCCTGCAGCGGACGAGCGATTTATTCTCGCCGATTCGAAGGCTGATATGGCCGAGGATGCCGTCTGCCAGGCCACGGTGTGCCAGCACACGGCATGCCAAAGCAATCGCTTCCCTCTCCCCTGCATGTGTCAGGGGTGGCTGACTCTGTTCCATCATGATGCCGTCAGGGGCTGGGGGTTCAGCATTGGTTCGAGTTTTTCCCGCAGTTCCTGGACCGTGACTCCCGTACCCATCCCACGGCGGCAGGCCAGAAGCGCCTTAGGCCAGTTGACGATGGCGGCACCGCTCAGGTTGATACCGTCGACCGTATAGAGAGCGGCGAAGCGTCCGTGAACTTCCGGATGCCCGATGATAACGTGTTCAGCGTTTCCGCCTACCCGGCCGACCACCTGGATCTTCCAATCGTGTTGGTCACTCCAGACGTATTCGACGGGAGTGTAGGCGCGGGGAGTCTCCGGATGCGTGATGTTGTAAGCGACACACGCGGCCTGCTCGACGGCGTTTGTCCAGTGCTCGATTCGGATATCTTCGCCATGTTTTTGGTGCCGCCATCGTGCAACGTCGCCGACGCCATAGACATGCGGGGCGTCCACGGTGCGGCAGTATTCGTCGAGCACCAGACCGTTGTCCACGAGCAGACCCGAAGAACCGAGCCAGGCGTCGTTGGGAACGGCGCCAATGCCGACCAGAATTGTGGCGGCCTCTAGGTTCTGACCGTTGGTAAGCCGCAGGGCGAAAGAACCCTGTTCGCCGTCGATGGCCTCGACTCCGGTACCAAAGATTGTCTTCACGCCATTGCTACTGTGAAGGTCTCCGAACCACTGCCCGACTTCCGCGTTGAAGATGCGGCTCATAGGGATCGGGAGTGGGTCAATAACTGTCACTTCCAGACCCAGCGCCCGCGCTGTCGCCGCGGCTTCGGCGCCGATAAAACCTGCCCCGACAACAGCCAGATGTCCGCCCTTTGCGAGGTCCGCACGGAGGCTGCGGCCGTCGTCGAGGGTGCGAAGAACGTGGATGCCAGGCCGCTGCCCCCACGGCGATGGGCGGGCGGAGGCGCCTGTGGCTACGACCAGGTTGTCGAAGTGCAGAGCTTCCTGACCTTGCAGATTCAGCAGGTTTCCTGCGATGTCGATCCCGGTTGCTGCACGTCCAAGTTGCAGCTCTATTCCTAATTCCTGGGCTTGGTCGCGGTCCAGTAGGCAGATGGAGGCTTCAGTTGCTGTACCTGCCAGGACGGTTTTAGACAACGGCGGCTTGTCGTAGGGCAGTTCCGTTTCTTCACCGACGAGAACGATACGTCCTTCGTATCCCTCCAGGCGTAGGGACTGTGCCGTCCGCACGCCCCCGATGGAGGAGCCCACGATGACAGTTACTGTATTCAATTAGTCCTCCACTATCAGGGCGGAAACGGGGCAGCTGCGGGCTGCCTCCACGACCCGGGCTCGGTCAGCCTCGGGTACTTCAGTCTTGAGGAGGACTACGATCCCGTCGTCATCCAGATCAAAATAATCGGTCGCCCCGACAACGCAGTTGGCGTACCCTTGGCAGGCTGCTAGGTCTGCTTTTACGACTGGCATGCTCAAACTCCTTGGCCTAAGTGTTGCTGTTCTTCTTGAATTGGGGCGGTCGTTCATCCTCGGCGATGAGCGGACCGAATGGATTTCCGATCATGGCCGAAAACGTTGCCGGTGCCTGCCATGTCAGCGCCTCGAGTTCCAGCGGGCACAAAGAAACCCACTGCGCGGAGCGCGGGGATTTGATCATCAGCCGGGAGCCATTGCGGGTCTCCACCCTTGTGATGTGCACCTCGGCAAACTCATTGGCAATCACGATCGGAGCGCCAGTGGCATGCGCTTCCAGCCGGACGCGTTCCTCTGCCGCGCGAATGGCGGCAAGGCGGTCTTCTTCCTCGCCTTCCCAACCAATTTTCATAGGAATATGGCCAGATTCTGCATGCGGATAACCGACTCATCCACCATGATGGTCCGGCGTGCCAGCTCCCATCCGGTACCGGTGCGGCGCAGAAGGTCCTCACGTCCGGCGGACACCGTGGCGGCCTCCCGTACATCGCCCCTGCTGCGGAAGAGCAGCACCGCCGAATCAACGATGATTTCATTCGGGTTGTCTGTGCGGAATGTCCGAACGTTCGTGATGTAGTGGCGCAACCGTGAGGGGGGGTCTTCGGTCCAGGCATGCTCTGTGGCAAACCGGGCTACCCGCCGGCTGAGCGAGTACCTGTTTTCATCAAGATGGGCCATACCAGGGGACGTGCTATAGCCGGCGCCCAGGGCGGTCGTCACCCGGACGGGCATAAGATAATGCACGTCTTCAGCAATCCGTGCCATCCATGCGTCATAGTCCTGGGCGTCCAGAAGGTAGGCTTCGTCAACCAGCCAACGGTGCGCTTGAAGGTGGAGTGCATCATCGAACGGGAGGGATTCCCCTATCCTCTGTGTGCGTGGGGCATGGCCACCGAGGACAGACTGCTCCGAAAGGGTCTTGCCGTTGCGATCGGTTTCAACGCTCATGGCCTAGGCCTCCTTTGTGAGGATCTGGTCGGCCGGGATGGCGGTGCTCCCGACGGCGGCCGGTGAAGGATCCGCCTCGGCAGCCGCGGGTGCCTGAATAGGATCGGTTCCGACGTGCAGCTGGGCCGCTTTCTCCATCGGGCGTTCGAGGTGATCAGCCCACCGCAGCAGGAGTTCACGCTGGTTGTATTCGCTGTAGCCGACCCGCGTGGAACCTGGTCCTGAATACTCATCTGAGGTCAGGGGTTCTACGACGTTCTGCCCGTTTTCCAGCATGCCCATCCGGCTGTTGAGCAGGAGGCGGCGGGCCATAGGGCCGCCCGCCGTGCTGGTCAATGAGACCCAGTTTTCAACGTCGTCTTGTTCAAACATGCCGCCGCTGCCAAAGCACATGAGATATGCCTTGTACGAAAGGGCCTTGAACTCCTCAGACGCGTTCTTGTCCACGGCAAACCACGAGACGATCTCGGTCTCGTCTTCGCTGATGGGCTGCCATTGGCGGATGGAGATAAACGGCAGGACATCGTCGGAATCCTCCTCTACGCGCGGCCAGTTGTGGACGAAGCTCATGTTTGGGAAGACCGATGCGGCCGAGACCATGAATCCGTCCTTGCCGACTACATCGAGCTGCTCCTGGCTCCATTGCTCCTTCATCCGCGCGATCATGTCGTCGGGGTAGCCGACATAGCGAAGCCGGTCCTCCAAGGTGCCCTCGGGGAGCTTGTAGGTGGTACCGCCGCCGTTGCCGGCCCAGTAGGTTGTTCCATCCTTGCGCTTCTCAGCCTTGGGTTCGCGGAAGAGACCGATTTCAACAACTGACGTGTGCGTTTGGGGAGTGTGGTACATGTCGCCAGCGAAGTTTTCGGCGCCGATCTTCCAGTTCGCTTTGACCCGCCACCGCTGGGGGCCCCGGAGTTCGATGCCGTCAGCGCTTTGCTTGGTGTAGTAATCCATGTAGAACTTGAAGTCGCCCAGGAAGTCCTCAAGGGGTTCCGCGTCAGGGTCAAGGCTGATGAAAATCAGACCGTTGTATACCCCCAGAGAAGGAGCAGGGAGCAGGGTCTGGCCTTTTTTCTTGAAGCCTTCTTCCCCACCGTAGGCCTCTTTGTGGAACGGCAGACCCACGATGCGCCCATCGTTGCGGTAGGACCAGCCGTGGTAGGGGCAGCGGAAATGCGAGGCGTTTCCCATCTCGGCCCGGCAGACCTGCATTCCCCGGTGGAGGCACATGTTAAAGAGAGCACGGATCTCGCCCTTTTCGTCTCGGGAAATGATGAATGAATCTTCGAGCACACGGCGCACTACGTAGTCGCCGGCTTCGGGCACCTCGGACTCGTGGGCAACG
Source organism: Pseudarthrobacter phenanthrenivorans Sphe3 (assembly GCF_000189535.1). Taxonomy (NCBI): domain Bacteria; kingdom Bacillati; phylum Actinomycetota; class Actinomycetes; order Micrococcales; family Micrococcaceae; genus Pseudarthrobacter; species Pseudarthrobacter phenanthrenivorans. The sequence goes on along the minus strand of NC_015146.1, from coordinate 81,139 downwards.
AAGAGCCAACTCCGTCCGAATAGGCGCTCCTTTTCGAGCTCGAAGATCTCCTTATCGTTGTAAATGTGTGCAGGAATCATGCCGCGCTGCACGTCCTGGATAACGCTGGTCTGATCTGTCATGAGAGGTCTCCTTCGTTGGGCCCGCATGTTTTCTCTGTGTTGCAGAGAAGGTTTCTGTAATCAAGAGGATGACGCAAAATGTGAGGTTCGTCAACCCCTCTCGATTCCGTGAAGAAGCATCGTCGGAATCAATGGCCGTTTTCAGGCAGATCAGAGTCGCGCGCGGCCCCCTCGCCCTTGTCCAATTGCCGAATCGAGGCCATCTCGGCGGCGCTGAGCGAGAAATCAAACACGGACAGGTTTTCGGTGAGCCAGAGCGGGTCTGAAGCCTGCGGGATGGGCACAATGTCCTGTTGGACATGCCACCGCAGCAGGATCTGGGCTGGTGACTTATTCAGGCGCTGAGCGATCTCGATGATGATGGGGTGCGCCCGCAGGCCGGAGGACCGACCGATAGGACTCCAGGCTTCAGTGACAATTCCCAATAGCCGGTGAACGGCGCGCGGCTCTGTCCGCGCAATATCGGGGCTCAGTTGGATTTGGTTCACGTCCGGAACCACTCCGGTTGCATCGATGATTTCTTTCAAGTGGGAAGGTTTGAAGTTTGAAACACCGATGGCTTTCACGCGGCCTTCCTCCAATAACTTCACGAGTCCCTTCCACGCGTCCACGTACTTGCCCAGGGCAGGCACGGGCCAGTGGCACATAAACATGTCCAAATGGTCGAGGCCGAGTTTTCGCAGGCTCTCGTCGTAGGCCCGCTGCACTCCATCAATGCTGTGGGACTCCTTGTTGAACTTGCTGGATATGAACAACTCGGACCGTGGGACGCCCGCAGTGCGGATCCCCCGGCCGACCGCTTCTTCGTTCCTGTACTGGAACGCAGTGTCAACCAGCCGGTAGCCGCTCTGCACTGCGACACGTACCGCAGCTTCGCACTCGTCCTCCAGCATCGGCCAAGTACCCAGGCCTAAGCGTGGGATGGAGTGCCCATGCAGCAACCTCAGCCGGGGAGTCTCCGAAGCAGTTGTATCAATCGTTTTAGTTGTCATCGGATACCTCTTTCTGTGGAGCTTCCAGCTGATCTTGTTGGCGTGGCCTGCCCGGAGCGGATTGCGGTGGCCGGGATTGCTTGGGGAGATCTTTTCTGGGGTTACCCCTCGCTGCCGGAAGGGTGATAAGGACACCGGCCGTGACCAGCGCTGCGGCAACCGGGATCACGCTGACCAGCAGGGCCATCACGCACGGTGTAAGAAAGAGCGCCGCCGCCCGCACGGTGCCGGTTAGCGCAAGTGCATCCCCGCGATCTTCGGGATGGACTTCATCGGCAGCTATCGCCGGCCCGACAGTTTGAAGAATCCCAGCACCAACGCCAGATACAGTAAGGGCGACGGCGGCGGCTACTGCCACGCCGGCCAGTGGCCCCGCCGCAGCCAAACCAACCCCCGCGGTCAGGAGGCCCGTGAGAAGGGAGATCCTGTTTCCACTTTTGCGCAGCCAGCTTCCGCACAGACTTCCGGCCAGAACGGCCGAGTTGGCTAGGGACACCAAGATGCCAATGACAGTGACCGATTGTCCGGCGAAGGAAAGCACGATGGGAACGTAGGAGTCCAAGAGGCTCTTCCAGGCACCCGCTCCAGCGTTCATCCAGCAGGCGGCATCAACCCCCGGCCGCCGCCAAAGCCCTCCAGCGAAAATTCCATCGTTGGAATGGTCCGGAGCAAATACCGGAAGTTTTTTTAGAAGGACTACGGGAATGACGGCCGCCGTTCCGGCCACTGACGCCACTATCAGCGGCAGCGGGGCAGAAACTTCCCATAGATAACCGGCAAGTGCAGGCCCCATCAGGGCTCCCAACCCCGCGGCGAGATTGACATCAGTCAATCCCTTAACGGACGAGCTAGACGTGCGGACAGCGTGCGTCTGGCTGCTGGTCCAGAACAAGGCACGAGCCGAACCCTGGACCAGCTGTGACACAACGAAAACCGCCAGCGCATGCGACACCGCGATAAGGGCGCAGGAGACCGCGATCATGAGCGCCGCATACGCCAGGAGCGTCTTATCTGGAACCCTGCGCATCAGCGCGCCCAGAAATACGCGCGTCACCAACTGCGAAACAGCCGCCAGTGCAACAATCATTCCGACCTCGACCGTGCCGTATCCTGCAGCCATCGCCAGTATCGGTACGATCACTGCCAGGGTTCCTAGGGCGAACGAGAACAATACCGTTGCGATAATGCTCAGGAATCTGTCAGTCCTTGACGATCCCAGGATCTGGCCTTCGCTGGGCGATGGCATGCCGCTATTGCGTCCGCGTGCGGTTTGAGCGCTGGCATGCCGGCCTCTTTGGCGCCTTGCTCCTAACCGCGCACATGCTCGAGATAGGTGTTTGCCTCCTCCAGGCCAACAACATCGCCGTATTTGTTATCGATGTCGAAAAGGCTGGCGAGGTGCGGCAGTTCGGCTCGGTCACCGACCCCCTCTTCGACCACAACGGTGTGGAATCCATAGGAACAGGAATCCACGGCCGTGGCCCGGACGCATCCGCTGGTGGTACAGCCAACAATGAGCAACGTATCGATACCCCTAGACACAAGTCGCGCGGCAAGGTCAGTACCAAAAAAGCAGGATGCGTACTTCTTCACGAGCAGCATCTCATTGCTTTGACGGTCGAGCCTATCGTCAAGCTCCACCCATTCGCTTCCTTCAATCAGCCAGCTATTGGACGGAATTTTTTGGATCCACTTGCCGGCTTCCTGCAGGTCAGCATCGTAAGCAACTGTCGAAAAGATCACCGGGACGGTCGCGGCCCGAGCCCTGGCGAGAAGTTCCTGAGTCGCTTCAAGCTGTTCGTCAAGATCCCCGGCCAATGGGGATCTCGAATCCGTGAATCCGCGGATCATGTCAATCACCAAAAGCGCCGGCCGGCTTCCGAAGCCGATCCTCCCGCCCAGTCCTTTTTCTTTGAACTGAGACCTTAACTTCTGGTATTCCTCTCGGGCGGCAGTCGCGGACATGCTTTCCTCTTTCTTAGACCGTTCAGTTGTCAGACACCCGCATGTGCGGGCGTACAGGCCCCCTGGGCGAAGGGCTAAAGCTTGTTGCCCAGCCGTCGTTCGACTGCCCACAGCACCAGGTTCCCGGCCAGGGCGATTGCAGCAAGGAGCACGATGATGCCGTACATTGTCGGCAGGTCCAGCATGCCGTAGGCGCGCAGCGCCAAGAGTCCAAGTCCGGCACGAGCAGCGAAGAATTCCGCGATGATCACGTTGATGAACGCGATGCTGAAGCCGATACGGATGCCCACCATGAGCGAGGGTGCCATGGCCGGGATGTATATCTTGGTCACGGTCTGCAGCGGGGACAGGCTAAGCGAGCGTGCCAGCTTAGGCAGAAGCGGGTTGATGGCACGGACGCCTGCGGTTGTCGAGACCATGATGGGAAATACCGCGGCCAGTGCCGCCATTGCAGACTGCGCTCCGACGCCCACTCCAAAAATCTGCAGAAGAATGGGAAAGAAGATTACGCGCGGGATGGCGAAGGCGCCTGCGACGAGGGGGTCGAATACAGCACCGAGAAACTTGCTCCGCCCGATGCCGTAGCCCAACGGAAAGCCTATGGCAGCGGCAATAAGGAACCCGATAGCCACTGCCTGCAGAGTGGCATTGAGGTGCCGGTAGATGGAGCCATCGGCGAAACGTTCCGCCAGGGCATCAAGCGAATCCGCGGGTGAAGCGACGAGGTCACTCATGGTAGACAGCAACGCCCAGAGGAGTACCAAAGCCACCAACACGGCAGCGCGCCATACGTTGTCTCGGATGACCCTGACTCTGTCCGCCGTCTGCTGAGTGATAATTCCCGAGGGAATCGTTACATCGGTACTCACAGCATGTCCCTTCTAATGCGTTTCTCCAGCCAAGTAAGCACGCTGTTCACCAACACACTCAGGACAATGACGACAGCGATATAGGCCCACATGTCAGCGGTATTAAGTTCCCGGTAGTAGAAGCCGGCCCGGAAACCAACTCCTTGGGACGCGAGAATAAACTCCATGGCAACGGTGCCGATCACGGCGTAGATAAATCCGAGCTTCACGCCCGGAAAAATCAGTGGCGTCGCGGCCGGAAAAAGAACCTTTAAGTAATACTGCCGCGGGGAGGCGCTGACGGAATTTGCGAGCTTATGAAGAATCGGCTTGATTGCATTCAAGGCAACCATCGTGGTCAATGCGATTGGAATCAGGGACATCGACGCAGCTATAACAATGATTGGTCCCGCATTGAGTCCCATCATGGCCAGAAGAACCGGATAGAACAACAAAGTGGGCATTGCATAGCCGGTCACGATAAATGGCTCAAGGATGCGCCCCGCAGCCGGTACCCGCCATAAGAAGATCCCAAGCGGGACTCCCAGTACAAGTCCGATGGTGAACGACACCAGGATGGTAGTCAGAGTCCGGGCAACATCCTGGCCAAACCTGTCCGTGGGGACGATCTCGGCCAGCCGAATCAGGATTTCCGATGGTGGCACCATCAGCGACTGGCTCACCATGCCTGTTCTGGTGGTGAATTCAAGAACGGCAACAATCGCCACAATAATCGCCCAGCGCACTAGCGATGCACGCGGTACAAGAGCTGCTTTTTGCTTCTCCTGCACAGCCGGGGGCTTTTCCATAACGTTCACGCCAACCGCGCCCCTGGTCCCAGCGTCTTCTCAGCCTCAACCTTCACCAGCTCCCACAGATGGTCTTCCAATTCACGGAACCTGGGCAGCGTGTGTGTTCCTTCTGGTCGTGGCCGCGGAAGATCGATGGTTACCACTTCCTTGACGACGGAGGGCCTTGCTGACATGACCCAGACCTCATCGGAGAGGTAAACGGCTTCCTGGATATCGTGGGTAATGAACAGCACGCGATTGCGTGTTTTCTCCCAGATGCGCAGCAATTCCCGACCGATGAATTGCCTGGTCTGCTGGTCCAGAGCGCCGAAGGGCTCATCCATAAGAAGGACGCGCGGCTCCATTGCCAAAGCCCGGGCAATAGCAACACGCTGCTTCATTCCACCGGAAAGCTGGCCCGGCCGGTGGTCCTCAAAACCGCTGAGCCCAACAAGTTCAATCATTCGGCGTGCACTCTCGTAGCGCTCAGCTTTCGGAACGCCTTTGACCTCAAGGCCGAAAGCGACATTGTCCAGTACCGTGCGCCAGTGCAGGGTGGAGTCCTCTTGAAATACCATCGCAGTGTCCCGCCGGGGACCTGTCACAGTCTCACCGTTGATGCTGACCGTGCCCTTGGTGGGCTTGAGCAGGCCTCCGACCATGTCAAGCAACGTACTTTTCCCGCAGCCACTGGGACCGATGACGGAAACAAACTTCCCCTCCGGTATAACTCCCGAAACATTAGCGACTGCTTGGGTAACTCCCGTCTTGGTACCGAAAGTCATCCCAATATTGTCGAAAACGACATCACTGTCATGCCCCACTGTATCGATCGGAAATATTTGGCTCATGAAAGGAAGTTCCTCATAACGATGGCATCCATGTCAGGTTCTTTCGTGATTTGACCTTGTTCTTTACCGGCGGCGACCACAGCGGCCAACTGGGCATCAGTAAAGTCCAGGCTGTAAAAATTCTGCGAGTTCTTAAGCGCCTCGAGTGCAACCTCGGGCTTGTAACCGATAGCCTTTCCGTAGACCTCGGCGGCCTTTTCCAGGTCGTTCGTGATCAGGTCCATCGCCTTCTTGAGAGCCCGGCCCCAACCCTTCAGCGCATCAGTATTTTCATCGATGAACGATCCTGTAGCCACGAGACAAGTGTCCGACCAATCCGTTACATAGTCGCGGGAACGCCAGATCACCTTTGCTCCGCTTTCCGACGCGATTTTCTCAGAGAGCGGCGACGCCGTCCACGCCACGTCAACGACATTCTGGGAGACGGCAGTCCAGGAATCGCTCGCTGAGCCGACGCTAATTAGTTCCACGTCCTTACCGGGAATTATGCCTGCCGCCCGCAGCGTGCGGTCTGCAAAATACGAGGAGTTCGATCCCGGCGTACTCACTGCTATTTTCTTGCCCCTCACGTCCTCAATGGAAGTGATTGGAGAGCCCGGCAACGCAATGAAGTCGACAGAAGCCGCCGTATAGACGTTACCGAAGATTCTTACGTCCATACCCTTCTCGGCCGCGATGAAGACCGGAATAGTGGACGACGTACCGAAACCAATCCCCGACTCGATCCCTCGAACAGTGTCAAGCCCCCCGGGGAACTGAATATGCTCGAGGGTCAGCCCTTCCTCCTCGTAATAACCCTCAGACTGAGCTATGAAGAAGGGGGCGGAGTGGATAAGACTGGCTAGACCGGTAATTGCTACGTCGCCCGAATATCCCGCCTTACCCCCACCGCTGCCGCCCCCGTCCTGGCTGCAGGCCGTCAACCCTCCGAGAAATAAAGTCCCACCAGCAGCGGCCGTAATCTTGATGAATCCGCGACGGCCTATTTGTTCAAAACTCATTCGGTTCTCCCTCGTCCTTGTGTCAGATCCGTGGTCTCAGTGAAACACATCACTTTCCCGCTGTCCAGATGGATGTTCTGCTTAGCAGAGTCCTTCGCTGGCGCCCCTCCTTTGCAGTAGTCCCGCCACCCTCGCCCTACTGGCCCACATCAAAACATTCAGGTGGAACTCCGCCCCATAAGCCGTCGGCGGGGCCACGGCGCTCGAGAGCACTCGGTGGCTAGGTCAAGGAGCAATAACTCGGGCAGTCCCCAGTCTTCAAGCAGTGGGATAAATCGCCGACTTGACCGAGAAGGAACCTAGGACGAGATCGGCAAGCGGCCGGGTCACCCTTGTATTGAGCACATTCGATACCAGGCACCGCAGGCAGTCCCTTGCTTCCATATCGCGCAGATCCACAACTTGCCTCTAACCACAGTTCACCGCATCGGTCAGGAGCTGGAGGAGCACTCAGCCCTGGTCCGGTGCTGGGGACCGTGGCTACGAAATGGGCAGCCAAATCTGGCGGCTGGGGATCCTGGCCTACGCGCATACTGAGCTTCGTGAAGTAGCGCTTCCCTACATGGAAGACATTTACGAGCAGCACAACGGCGCTGTGCAAATGCGGTACACCACTAGGATGGTTTGTCCACAGCGACGCTGGGGTCAAAGACCTACATGTGCGCGGCCTCTAAGCCTCGATCCACCGGTCGGGTTGAGGTCGTAGCGGCGGTTTAACGGAGAATGCCTGTCGAATCGGAAAAAATGGGGTTTGTCTAGAACTCCGTTTAACCAATCCGAGAGGCATCTCGTAAGTGCAACTTTTCCATAGATCCACGCGCGTGTCAGCTGCGTTCGATGATTCCAACCTCGTGTCGGCCGCAGGTCTGGTCCCGGCGATGGCGCTGGCGGTGAAAACCTGCCTTGGCGAACTCGCTGATCAGTGGCTGACGCTGCCGGGATACTTCGGCGCGAATGCAGGGTTGAAGGTCACTGCGCTGGTCGCGGGTATGGTCGCCGGGGCCGATTCCATCGATGACATGGCCTTGCTGCGGCACGGCGGGATGAAGAAACTCTTCGCCGGTGCATATGCCCCCTCGACTTTGGGATCGTTCCTGCGGGCGTTCACCTTCGGCCATGTCCGCCAGCTCGACGCCCTCGCCGCCCGGTGGCTGGTGAACGTCGCCACCGTGGCCCCGATCGCCTCCGGTATCGATGATTACGCTTTGGTCGATATCGACGACACCATCAAAGAAGTCCACGGCTACCGGAAACAGGGTTCCGGATACGGTTACTCCGGGGTCCGGGGATTGAACGCGCTGATCGGGATCCTCTCGACCGCGACCACGGCGCCGGTCATCATCGGCGCGAGGCTGCGCAAGGGAAGCGCCGGCTCCCCGCGCGGGGCCGGGAAGTTCACCGGGGACATCCTTGCCACCGTGAAACGGCTGCGCGGCAAGAATGCCACCGGGCCGGTCCTGCTGCGTGCCGACAGTGCGTTCTACGGCCACTCCGTCGTCGCCGCTGCCCACCGTGCAGGCGCGAAAGTGTCCATTACCGCCAGGATGGACCCGGCCGTCAAACGAGCCATCGCCACCATCAACGAGAAGGACTGGACCACAATCCAATACACCGACGCGGTCCGCGATGAAACCACCGGAGCCTGGATTTCCTCCGCGGAAGTCGCCGAAACCGCCTTCACCGCCTTCGTGGGCCGAAAGAAAGCCGACCGCGTCCACGGACGCCTGGTCGTGCGCAGGATCCCGGAACTGAACGCCAAAGCAGGCGAAGGGCAACAGACCCTGTTCGACACCCACCGCTTCCACGCCTTCTTCACCCCCAGCGACCTGGACACCGTCACCGCAGATAAAACCCACCGCCAACACGCCATCATTGAGCAGGTCAACGCGGACCTCAAAGACAGTGCCCTGGCACACCTGCCCTCGGGAAAGTTCACCGCCAAACCCGCCTGGCTGGTCCTGGCGACCATCGCCTTCAACCTCTCGCGCGCCATCGGCACCCTCGCCGGCCCAGACCTGGGCAAAGCACGCAGCGGCACCATCCGCCGGAAACTCATCACTGAGGTGTGTCAAGGATGTGAGACAGTCGCGTAGTTTCTTTTCGGTCAGGCAGCAGCGGGAAGCTGTTGGTTTCTGGTTGTGAAGTTGGCCATAGCCGTCGCCGGCCGCAGGCCTTCGTTGTTGGTGTGAGGCCGCCAGCGGTTGTAGAACACTTCGATGTAGCGCATAGTGGCCAGTCTGGCGTCCTGGCGGGTGGTGATGGTAAAACTCGTTTTTCAGCGATGAGAACAGCGATTCCGCCACGGCATTATCCCAGCACACCCCGGTGGCGCCCATGGATTGGCGGATGTTATTCCCGGCGCACCAGGCGCCCATTTCGCGTGACGTGTACTGCGTTCCATGATCACTGTGGAAAATCGCGTTGGGACTCAAATGGCCGCGGTCTCTGGCCATCGTCAGGGCCCCGGTGACCAGCGAAGCGCGCATGTGTTCAGCCATAGCCCAGCCGACGACCATGCGGGTGCACAGGTCGATGACGGTGGCCAGGTAGAGCCATCCCTCGTCAGTGCGCAGGTAGGTGATGTCTCCGACCAGGCGCGTTCCGGGTGCTTCTGCTGTGAAGTCCCGGCCGATGAGGTCCGCGAAGACCTTGTCCGGATCTGAGGGGATGGTGGTGCGCTTGAAGGCGCGCATCCGCTTGGCGACCCACCCGTTCTCGGCCATAATCCCGGCCACGGTACCCACTGAAACCTCGATGCCGGCGGCGGCCAATTTGGTGTGGACCATGCGGTGGCCGAAGATCCCGTCGGAGGAATCGAAGACGGTCTTCACCTGATCGGTCAGCTCCCGGCGACGGAGCGCGGTCGGGGTTTCTGCGGCGTCCAGCCACCGGTAATACGTGGCCCGTGGGAGACCAAGCTGACGGCACATCCAGGCCACCGGGAAGTCGGCGTTCTTCTCCTGAACAACTCGGTACAAGTCCTCTACCGTTGTTCTTTGGCGAAGAACGCCGAAACTTTTTTCAGGAAATCGTTCTCCCTCTCCAGCTCGCGCAGCCGTGCCTCCAAAGCCTTGTATTTCGCAGGATCCACCGGATCATCCGGTTTGCCGCCGCCCTCCGTTTGCCCTTCACGGGACAGTCGCACCCAGCGTTTCAACGCGGTAACGGAAATGCCGAGCTCCGGAGCGACAGAGGCGGGTGAACGCCCAGATGAAACCACGAGCTCAACGGCATCAGCCTTGAACTCATCGGAATAGGTAAGTCGAGCAGACATGAGCACAATCCTTTCAAACTGTGTCTCACATCAGTAGTACACCTCAGTTCGGTGGGGAAATGTCCACGGGCATTCACGGCCCGGCGGATGCGCGCGTTGATGCTCTCGATCGCGTTGGTCGTGCAGATCACGGTGCGGATCTCGTTGTCGAAGAGCCTGTCGCAGAATGGCGTGTCCCAGCCCGGATGGTGACGGGGGCCTGTTGGTCGGGGTCGGCAGGTCGGCTCGCCTGGTCCCCGCGGCCAGCGCCTCAGGCGGTTGCCGTGTGGATCTTCCGGATGTTGTAGGCGGCGGCCGCGAGGTTCAGCTCGCTGCGGGCTGCATCAAGGCCTCTCCGGGAGAATCTGCTCAGGATCGTCTTGAGGGTTCCGATGCTGGGTTCGACGGTTGCGCCGCGGCGCTTGTAAGCGGCTGATCCTTCGGGTGTTCGGAGGCGGTGGGCCATCGCTTCCCGTGCGTTCGCCCCGGCCGGCGGCGGGCCGGATGCCGGGGATCGGACTGCCTTGGCATGCTGTTCGCGACCCTTGCCCAAGGCGATGATCCGGTCGGCGCCGGGCGCCTCCAGGTTCTTGTTGCTGCAGTAGCCGGCATCGGCCAGCACGACCCCGATCTGATGCTCAGGCGAGCCGGTCCGCGCGTGCAGGCCCGAGGCGGCATTGGTGGCCGCGCTCATCATGGGAACGAACGAGGGCATATCGTTGGGCTGCTGGTTCACATCGACGGCGGCGATGAGATGGTCACCGGTGACGGCGACCTGCGCGTTGTACCCCTGGACGAATCCCCGGCGTGTGGGCATCACCCGCGAGTCCGGGTCGGTGGTGTTCGCGACGGCCTTGGACAGGCTCCTTGTCGGGGCTTGCCCGTCGCGCGCCGCGGCGGCTTCGGCGGCAGCGACGACACGGCGGGCCCGGATGATCCGGGAGTGCTCCTCGGTAGGGACGGACGGGGCGCCCATCGGCTTCTTCCCCGCGGCGATCAACGCGGCCCTGCGATCGAGCTTGGCCTGGTGGTCACGCAGTTCCCGTTCCAGATGCGCCCTCGCCTCGGCCAGCCGTAGCGGACCGTCAGGGATCCGGCCTCGCACCGGCCGCCCGGCCCGGGATGTCTCCAGCCGGGCCTGAGCCCCGGTCTGGCGGGCGTCGCGATCGGCGTCCAGTCGACCCTGCTGCTGGGCAAGTTCCGCCGCTGCGCGACGGATCCGCTCGGCCCGCGCCGACCTCATGGCCAGCGCCCCACGGACACGGTCACCGCCCTCGTCAGCCCCGCGGGCGGCCAGCGCATCCTCGGCTGCGTCCACGCGCTGGGCCTCTTCGACGACCCCGGCGGCGATCTCTGCCGCGTGCTGCTCGAACCAGTCCCGACCGCGGTTCGCGTCGATGGACGCGTTCGCGGGGATCTTCGTCCCGTCGATCGCGATCGTGCCGAACCGGGCAAGCCCCGCCCGTGCGGCGATCAGCAGCACCTGCGCGAACAACCCGGCGAACGCTTCCTCGGACACGGCACGGAACCTCGCGATCGTCGCATGGTCGGGCACATCGCCGGCGCACGCCACCTTGAACGCGATGTCCGTATGGCAGAGCCGCTCGACCTGACGCGAGGACCGCACGCCACGGCAGTACGCGTAGACAAGCAGCCCCAGGAGCATCCGCGGATCGTATCCCGCTGCGCCGACCCCGCCCCGCCGCCGCGACGCCTCGAAAGCCGACATATCGAGCGTCTCGACGATCTCGATGACAAGCCAAACGAGGTGATCTTCCGGCAGCCAGTCCCGCATGTCCGGCGGAAGCAGAAACACCTGATCACGCCGCACAGGACGATAACTCCGAGCCATACCCGATTCTCCCAAGCCCCCGCCACCATCCGGGCTGGGACACGCCATTCTGCGACAGGCTCCGAATTGCAGGAACGGAACGAACTCCGCCCACGCGTTGGTCCAGAGGCTGATGATCGCCGGGTACCGCTTCTCCCACTTGCCGGAGAACTCCGCAAACCGATCCAGCGCGGCCGCCTCGGACGGGGCGGTGTAGACCGGTTTGAGGTCCTTGGCGATCTGCGACCAGTCCTTCTTCGAGGCATAGCGGAAGCTGTTGCGCAGCAGGTGAACGATGCATGTTTGCACCACAGTCTGCGGCCATACGCTCGCGATTGCGTCCGGCAGGCCTTTCAGCCCGTCACAGACCACGATGCAGCAGTCAGCGACCCCACGGTTCTTGATCTCGGTCAGTACCCGCAGCCAGTACTTCGCGCCCTCGCCGTCGCCGTGCTCACCGGCCCACAGCCCGAGGATGTCCCGGGTGCCGTCAACCGTGACGGCCAGGGCGACATAGATGGGGCGGTTCGCGACCTGGCCGTCGCGGATCTTCACGTTCACACAGTCGATGAAGATCACCGGATACACCGGGTCCAGCGGGCGGTTCTGCCACTCGCCCATCCCCTCCAGCACCCGGTCGGTGATCGTGGAGATGGTCTGTTTGGACACCTCGGCTCCATAAACCTCGGCCAGGTGCGCCGCGATCTCGCCGTGGGTCAGGCCTTTGGCCGAGAGGGATATCACCAGGTCGTCCACACCGGTCAGCCGGCGCTGCCGCTTGGCCACGATCCGCGGCTCGAACGACGCGTCGCGGTCCCTGGGCACCGAGATCTCCACCGGCCCGGCCTCGGTCAGCAGCGTCTTCGGCCGCCGGCCGTTGCGGGAGTTACCGCCGTTCCGGCCAGCGGGATCGTGCTTGTCGTATCCCAGATGATCGTCCAGTTCGCCGTCCAACGCCGACTCCATGACCAGCTTGGTCAGCTTCTGCAGCAGTCCGCCCTCCCCGGCCAGCTGCAGTCCCTCGGTCCGGGCACGCTCTGTCAACTGCCGAACCAATTCCTCATCCACTGCATCGGTCGCAGAGGTCGTCACATCAGTCACGGGGCTCTCCTTCTTCCTCAGGAGTTACACCGGTAAATTTACAGTCCCAACACCGCCGCCAGCAGCGAATTGGGGGTTGACGAGATATAGAAGCTTCATAGAAGGGTCGATGGTTAGAATCCGCCTGGTTTGATTTGAGCCCACCTGCCGACTCGCCGGGTGGCTTGTGACGGTTTAATTTGGACCCATCCCAGCGTTGTTCTCATCTGGTTTCCAAGGGTGGAGGGCATGGGATGGGGTCAAAAGTGGAGCTGTTCGCCAGAATTCGCCGGGACGCACGGGTGGAGGGGCCGTCTATTCGTGCGCTGGCCCGCCGTCATGGAGTTGGGCGACTGATTGTGCGGTTGGCGTTGGATGCGGCGGAGCCGCCGCCAAGCCGTAGATCCGGCTGGTTGCCCATGCCAGGGCAACCACGGTTTCCGGGGTGTCTTCGGGGGCTGAGGCGAAGCCGCCGATGAAGCCGCCGAGGTCTTCGGTGAGGTTAACAACACTGATGAAGACGGGTTTGGCAGCCCAGCCTGTGAAGTCCTTGATGCAGCTGGAGCCGACCTGCACCGTCTCGCCGTTTTCGACCTTGCGCACCAGGTACGTGTACTTGCGGTTGTTGCGGATGGACTAGCAGTGCTGGTACCGGCCAGCTTCCAAGGCGGAGCGGTCCACCACTGACTCTTCGACACCGGGCGCTGAGCGGATGACGAAGTCCGCCCCGTCTGCCGTCTCTACGGTGTCTACGGCTGCCAGGAACGTCCAGCCGTTGTAGCAGGGGGCCTCTCCGGTGATTTCCGTGTCCACGACGAGGTGTGTCCGCTTGAGCCGGGCCTGGTCAGTCTCGGTGACTTCACGCGTGCTGCCAGTGACCTCGATGCGGCCGGTAAAGCCGCGCTTGGTGGCACGGGCGTTGATTGACGTAGCGCGCTCTACGGTTGCGGCGTACTGACCGCCTTGCGCGAAGCAGGATTTGAAGTGAACACCGATCTCAGTACCGACATTCGGACCACGGCCGAAGTTGAAGCCAACAAAGCTGCCCGCCAGGAGGATCGGGTGGAGGCGCGGAACGCCAAGGCTGCCGGCCGCTCCGCGAAGGAGGATGCAGTCTGGGAGCGGCAGCGCCGTGACATCGCACGCCTGCCCGAAGGCGGCGAGCCGATCACGATCGGGCACCACTCCGAAGGCCGCCACCGTGCTGCTATCGCCCGCGCTGACCGCAGTATGCGCGCAGCTTCCGCGTACGAAGAGGCCAAGGACGCTGCAGAGCGTGCCGAAGCTGCCGCCCACACAACGGCATGGCGGGATGGGCGCCTGACGTACACGCTGCGGATCAATGAACCGGTTCGGTGGATTGACCTGACAGCAGCCGAATCAGTCGCGGTCCTGAACCGGCACCTCGGTCAGCACCTTGATGAAGCCTTCGGCGTCAGCACCTTGATGAAGCCTTCGGCGTCAGCACCATAACCTTGGGAACCCTCACTGATGAGGACCGCGAGGCAATCACCGCGATTGCCGAATGGCTGCGTGAACAGAGGTGTTAGATGATGGCGAGTATGCCGCCGGCATTCGGGCACATGCAGATTTCGCATTCGACTTCCGGGGCCAGCCCTGGCTGGACGGCCTCTCACAGATTGACGCCATCGTGGACGCCACAACAGGGGTTGGGCCCGAGCCCTACTCATGGTCTCCGTGGCTACCCAACACGACCCGGAGCGGGTTCAAGCTGCGGGCGTGGAGGCCGCGTCTCAGATGACTGCTCCGTCATCCGAACTCTTGAGCCGGCTCGTCCGCCTCGCGGATGGAGGATTCGTTCGCCAGCGCATCGCGGGTCGCTACCCGATTCAGGAGGTCCACGCGGCCATCAAGGCGGAAGGTAAGAACGGGGTCCTCTTATAGGCCGCTTCCGGCTCTGGAACTTGATCCAGAAGACCCTTGCGCACGGCAACGGCAGCCTCTATAGTAATTCTAAGATTTTAGCATTTCAAAGGAGAAATATTAGATGCGTGGCACTAAAGTCCGGGTGGCGGATTTCGCCCCCTCCCTGACGGCCTTTGCAGGACCACCGGCCGCTCTGGGCCTTGCCAGAAGTCACGGAGAATTACGTTGACGAACTTCGACCAATGGCTCGACAAGCTGCAAGAGATGAAGCACTCCGATCCGGAAGCTTCGATGCCCGCGTCCCTGGTCACCCGTGCTGACAGCGCGGTCTGGCTCACGGCAGACGTGACCGGCAATCCCACCGAAATTGGGGTTCTGGCTGATGTTCCAGCCAAGGCGATGGAATTCTATCTCCAATCCATTCCGCCGGGCGAAGCATCGGACCTTCAACGGCACCTGCACGAGTCGGTGCACTGCGTGACGGTAGGAACCGGATATTCCGAAATCGGACCTGAAACGCTGACCTGGGGTCCGGGCGATTTCATTTACACCCCTCCCATGGTCTGGCACCGGCACTACAACGACTCCGTGGACGAAGTGCGCATGATCCTGGTGGAGAATTCCCGCCTGCTTGACTCCCTGGGGATTAACCGGCGTGAAAGCGCCGGAAATATTTCATATAAGCAATTCACCAAAAACGACGAAAGGAATGCCCCACATGGGAATCAGTAGAGTTGCCTATGCCGAGTTGGGCGTCTCGGATATCGACGAGGCTGCGGCGATCCACACAGACGTTCTGGGGTTCAAGGAGTTGGGCCGTGAGGATGGCGCCGTGCGTTTCGGGTGCGGAATCGACGGAGTCAGCGACCTCATTCTCCGTGAAGGACGAAGCGGTGTTCATCGCTTTGGCGTCAAGGTGGACTCCAGTGATGACATCGCGTACTACGCCAAACGGCTGGCCGACGCGGGCATCCACACGGAGCAGCGCACCGACGTCGATCCCGGTGTCCGCGTTGCCCTGAGCTTCACTGCTCCGAGCGGACACATCATTGAACTGGTCGACACCGTGGTCGAACGCGGGTACCTCAACCCTAGTTCTGCGGGCGCCCACCAGCAAGGAATTCGGGCGAGGGACTTCGACCACATCACGTTGCACGCGCAGGATGCGGGCGGACTCACGGACTTCATCGTCAACGTGCTCGAGGGCAGGGTCTCGGACATTTTCCAGCCTGCGCCCGGCGTTGTCGGCGCGGCCTGGACCCGGTTCAGCCAGTTCCACCACGATATCGCCGTTTTTAGCACCCAGAACCCGAACGCAACGCTCAACCACTATGCCCTCGCGATGGATTCGTTCGAACACCTGGGCGAAGCTGCAGATGTGCTGTCCAGGGCGGGCATTCAGGTCGAAGTTGGCCCGGGCCGTCACGGTGTCGGCGGAAACCAGTATTGCTACTTCTGGATCAACGGAAACCGGTATGAGCTCTCGGCCAACATGCCGAGGGTTGACATCTCCGAACCCGGTATCTGGACCAACTTCGACGAGGCTTTCAGCCCGTGGGGCCACAAGCCCCCGGCTTCCATGGCTGAAGGTTCCTAAGGAGATTCAGGTCTGACCTCAGGCGGCCGGCCACCCTCATCCCCGATCGGAGGCCGGCGCGTGACTCGGAATCAGACTCGAGCTCGAACGTAAGGACAGTCGAATTGAACAATGCGGAGCATTAAATGGAGACGATAGTTATTGTCGGGGCCTCACTGGCAGGTACGCGCGCTGCGCAGACACTGCGCGCGGAAGGGTACGACGGACGAATAATCCTGGTGGGCGAAGAATCCGAAATGCCCTATGACCGGCCTCCGCTGTCCAAACAGTTTCTCCTGGGCGACTGGGCGCGAGAAGACATCGCGTTATTGACGCCGAAAGAGGTCGAGTCGCTCAAGCTTGAGTTTCGCCTCGGCGTCCGCGCAACAGGCCTGGATCGTGAGCACAAACGATTGCTTCTCGGCGTAGACGGCGATCTTTCCTATGACGGACTGATTATTACAACCGGCGCACGGCCGCGGAGTCTGCCGGGCCTGGACCCTCATCAAGAGGGAGTGCATGTCATCAGGACGATGGGGGATGCACAGCGGCTGGCTGAAGACCTCCGTAACGGACAGACTCTGGGCATCATCGGGGGAGGTTTCTTGGGCTCGGAAGTAGCCTCTGCCGCCCGCCGGATGGGTGTGGCGGTGACTATGCTCGAACGGGACCCTGAGCCTATGGCTGCCATTCTGGGTACCCGCGTTGGTCGGGTGCTGGCCGATATTCAACGACAGCACGGAGTGGATGTGCGCACAGAATCCATGGTGCGCAAGGTGGTGGTTGGTTCCGTTAACGGCGTCCCGTCCGTTCAGGTGATCAACGACGATGAAACCCGCCTTGAGTTCGATAATGTGCTCCTTTCCATTGGGGCCGCGCCCAACACGGAGTGGCTGGCTGACTCGGACGTACTGATCGACAACGGGGTCGTCTGCGATGACAAATTGTTTGTCAGTGACTCAATTGTTACTGCGGGCGACGTTGCCCGGATAAACCATCCCCTGCAGGGTTTTCAGCGGCGAATCGAGCACTGGACCAACGCGGTTCAGCTGGGAGAGGTTGCGGCAGCGAATCTGCTTGCCGGGCGGCGAAAAGCCCGGTCATTCCGTTCCGTCCCCTACGTATGGTCCGATCAGTTTGGTTCGAGGATTGAAATTATCGGTTCCCCGCGCGGAGACGACCGTGTTGAGCTGCTTGGCTCAGAAGCAAAGGACAACAAGCGCCTGTTCGTGTACTTCCGCGACGGAGCGCCCAGCGCCCTCGTTGGCATCAATGCCCGGTCATGGATGCTCGGAGTCCGACGCCGTATCACCGACGTGGCCGAGTTGAATCTTGCATTTGTCGAAAACCTTGAGAAGGAAATTTCAGATAACCAGGCCGCTGCATGAGGGCGTCGGCTAGGCAGGAGAAAAAGTGAAAATCACCTCAAATCCAAAAAAATGCATGGCGTATGGAAACTGTGCGGCCGTCGCGCCGAATGTCTACGACCTTGATGGTGCCGTCGTCAAGGTTCTGCTTCCGGAACCGCCTGCAGAGCTGCAAGCCGACGCGCGTGCGGGAGCACGGGAGTGCCCCTCCAGGGCGCTGACCATTGAAGAGGACTGAGCAGTCCTCTTAGTTCCAATGCCGTTTACTTAGGTGTCTTTGGTATTCGTTTGAGTGGCCAATTGGACATCTTGCGTTTGATGACACGGGGGTTGGAGCGCTGTCGGCGTGGGGGCAGGAGTTCATGAAGGATTTCCCGGCAGAAGATGGTGAATGTCTCGGCCAGGCGCTGAGGGGGAAAAAGCCGGGCGCGCGGCGAGAGAGCGCCGTGCGGCCCGGAGGGTCCATGTGAAAGAGAACCGCAGGGGATCCTCGTCGAAATCGTCGGCGATACCGCCGATGAGGGATCGGATGGCGTAGTGCACGCACAAATGTCCGTAGATCTCCTGCAGGACCCCGTCGGGGGTTTTGGAACGCAGCACGATTCCGGGTCCGCGCTGGTGGGTTTTGAGTTCGTCGAAACAGGACTCTATTTCCCAACGCCTGGCGTAGGCCTCGGCGAGCTCCTGCGCCGGTGCCGCGTCCGGATCCAGAAGGGTGGTGATGAGGCGGAATTCGCTGACCTCTTCGCCGGTGGTGACCGTGTATTCGATCACCCGGACCGTGATGGGGTCCTTGTTGTTGCGCCGGTCCTTGGGGCCGGAGTAGACCGCAGAGAGGAAGGATCCGTCCTTCAGGTCTTCGAGTACGGGCAGCACATTATTGGCCCGCATTGAGGTGTGTCAAGGATGTGAGACAGTCGCGTAGTTTCTTTTCGGTCAGGCAGCAGCGGGAAGCTGTTGGTTTCTGGTTGTGAAGTTGGCCATAGCCGTCGCCGGCGGCAGGCCTTCGTTGTTGGTGTGAGGCCGCCAGCGGTTGTAGAACACTTCGATGTAGCGCATAGTGGCCAGTCTGGCGTCCTGGCGGGTGGTGATGGTAAAACTCGTTTTTCAGCGATGAGAACAGCGATTCCGCCACGGCATTATCCCAGCACACCCCGGTGGCGCCCATGGATTGGCGGATGTTATTCCCGGCGCACCAGGCGCCCATTTCGCGTGACGTGTACTGCGTTCCATGATCACTGTGGAAAATCGCGTTGGGACTCAAATGGCCGCGGTCTCTGGCCATCGTCAGGGCCCCGGTGACCAGCGAAGCGCGCATGTGTTCAGCCATAGCCCAGCCGACGACCATGCGGGTGCACAGGTCGATGACGGTGGCCAGGTAGAGCCATCCCTCGTCAGTGCGCAGGTAGGTGATGTCTCCGACCAGGCGCGTTCCGGGTGCTTCTGCTGTGAAGTCCCGGCCGATGAGGTCCGCGAAGACCTTGTCCGGATCTGAGGGGATGGTGGTGCGCTTGAAGGCGCGCATCCGCTTGGCGACCCACCCGTTCTCGGCCATAATCCCGGCCACGGTACCCACTGAAACCTCGATGCCGGCGGCGGCCAATTTGGTGTGGACCATGCGGTGGCCGAAGATCCCGTCGGAGGAATCGAAGACGGTCTTCACCTGATCGGTCAGCTCCCGGCGACGGAGCGCGGTCGGGGTTTCTGCGGCGTCCAGCCACCGGTAATACGTGGCCCGTGGGAGATCAAGCTGACGGCACATCCAGGCCACCGGGAAGTCGGCGTTCTTCTCCTGAACAACTCGGTACAAGTCCTCTACCGTTGTTCTTTGGCGAAGAACGCCGAAACTTTTTTCAGGAAATCGTTCTCCCTCTCCAGCTCGCGCAGCCGTGCCTCCAAAGCCTTGTATTTCGCAGGATCCACCGGATCATCCGGTTTGCCGCCGCCCTCCGTTTGCCCTTCACGGGACAGTCGCACCCAGCGTTTCAACGCGGTAACGGAAATGCCGAGCTCCGGAGCGACAGAGGCGGGTGAACGCCCAGATGAAACCACGAGCTCAACGGCATCAGCCTTGAACTCATCGGAATAGGTAAGTCGAGCAGACATGAGCACAATCCTTTCAAACTGTGTCTCACATCAGTAGTACACCTCAGACCGCGATGCCCATGTTCGCGGCGCGGACTTTTTCGACGTCGAGCAGTTTCCCACCGTTACCTTCCAGTCCACCGGATGCAGCAGCAATGGCGACACATACAACCTGGAGGGGAACCTGACAATCCGCGGCATCACTAGGCCCGTAACCCTGGTCACCGAATTCAACGGCGTGACTGTCGATCCGTTTGGTGCAACTCGGGCGGGGTTCTCTGCCACAACGGTGATCAGCCGCAAAGAGTTTGGCCTAACGTGGAACGCCGCTCTTGAAGCAGGGGGCGTCCTGGTCGGAGACAAAGTCACGATTAACATCGACGCCGCGTTTATAGCAACCAACGCCTAAGTTTGTGTGACGGCGCGATGAGGAGATTGCTCTCCAAGTAGAAAGAACCGCGGTAAGGCCAAATGCCGGAAACAGGCTGCATTAGCTACCAACGCCACCAGGACAATGTGCCGCCGTTGACGGCTGTGCGTGGTTCGAGCAGCCGGAGTCACGTCCCTGAGCCTTGCGCAACATATCTCCCGAAACGGCAAATCACAAGCTAAGGACCCTTTATGGACCTCGAATTTGGACATAACACTCTCGGACAGCGCGTGCTCTTCGCCCCGGCAAAGCCGCGGAGAAGCTAGAGGCGGAAGTCTCCCATCGAAGGGCACACAGCATCATGCTGATCGCTTCAAAGACCGAGATCGAGATTGCGCTAGGCGTTAGTTCTGCCATCGAGGTAGCCCTGACCTATGAGGATGTCGCCCCGCATGTACCAGTCGAAAAGGCGGAGAAGGCCCGGGCGGCTGCTGCCGAAGCAGGTATTGACTTGCTGGTGTGTGTTGGCGGCGGATCGACCACAGGGTTGGCCAAGGCCATCGCCCTGACCAGCGGCCTGCCTATCATCGCTGTTCCAACCACGTACGCCGGATCTGAAGCCACGAATGTTTGGGGCATGACGGAAGCGTCCCGTAAGAGGACCGGGGTTGACGACGTTGTACTCCCTGAAACCATCATCTATGACGCCGAACTAACCTACTCCCTGCCAGTCGGGCTTTCCATAGCATCCGGATTGAATGCTTTGGCCCACTGCATTGATTCCATGTGGGCTCCAGGCAGTGACCCCATCAACCAGGCCCTGGCCGCTGAGGGCATCCGGGCACTGTCAGAAGGCCTGCCGCGTATCAAGGCTGACCCGTGCGACCGGAAAGGACGGGAGCAGGCTCTCTACGGAGCGTATCTCTCGGCAGTCGCGTTCGCTTCCGCCGGCTCCGGTATGCACCATAAAATCTGCCACGTTCTTGGCGGCGCGTACAACCTTCCTCACGCCGAAACTCATGCCGCTGTCCTCCCTCACGTCCTCGCGTTCAACGCTCCGGCTGCACCGGAGGCCGCCGCCCGTATTGCTGCCGCGTTTGGTGCCGAGGCAGCCGTCGATGGCCTTAACGCGCTGCAGGAGGCAATTGATGCACCACGAGCTCTCAGAGACCATGGACTGGCAGAGGCAAACATACCCGAAGCAGTCCAGCTAATTCTGCCCGTGATCCCGCCAACGAACCCGCGAACCGTGACCCAGGATAATCTTCAGCAGTTGCTCCAAGCCGCTTGGGCCGGAACCGAGCCCGGCCACTAGTACAGGTTGACGTTCCTAAGGGCATACAGAAGGGGGGGCGGTACCCCGGTAGCCGCAACGACACGGCTCGGACGGCGAACGTTCGTTAGCCCCAACGTCAAGGAGTAAGGATCGTCCAGGTGCCCGAACGCTCCTCCATCGTTTTGCTCTGCAACTTCTTCGAAGCATGAACTTTCGTCCGCTTGGGGGCGATCTATAGGGTGGCCCGGTGACTCTTTCGCCACTCATGACTTCCCGAAGTCCGACGCAAGTTCGGCGTGCTCGTGCTGCAGTCAGCATGGTGTTCTTCACCAATGGCGCGATCTTCGCAAGCATGGTGCCCAGGTACCCAGACATCAAGATTGACCTCGACCTGGGCAACGCGGCCTTGGGAGTGGCCGTTGCAGCTTTCCCGCTGGGTGCGTTGATGGCAGGCCTAAGCGCAGGCGTGCTGCTCCAACGCTTCCGATCATCCGTGGTGGCAGTTGTGGCCACGCTTTTCGCCGCGACTGCCACCACGGTGGCCGGCATCGCACCATCGTGGGCTGTCCTCGCCGGCGGCCTTTTGGTTGCAGGAGCTATGGACTCCATCGCTGACGTTGCACAGAACTTTCACGGTCTTCGTGTCCAGCGGCTCTACGGGAGGTCGATCCTCAACTCGTTCCATGCCGTGTGGAGCATTGGTGCAGTCGCTGGAGGGGCAACTGGTGCCATCGCCGCTGGGTTGGGCGTATCCCGGACCCTGCACTTCGCCCTGATCGCCTTCATGTGTGTGCTGCTGGCCGTCGCGTCCTACAGGTTCCTGCTTCCCGGGCCCGATCCACTGCCTGCTGCTGGTGTCCTGGATTCGGGTGCCGGAATCGTGCAGAGCTCCGGCCGGAACCGCGGATGGCCACTCAATAAGTACGGGGCGCTCCTGCTTCTGGTGATCATTGGCTCGGCAGGAGCTTTGATAGAGGACGCAGGCAACTCCTGGTCCGCGATCTACCTCTCTGAAGCATTTGGAGGGTCGGCACTCGTAGCTGGAGCAGGTTTCATTGCACTGCAGGGAATGCAAGTGGTGGGGCGGTTGGTCAGTGACCGACTAGTAGACCGCTTCGGTCAACGTACCGTCGCCCGCGCCGCAGGTTTGGTGGTGCTGGTGGGAATGAGCCTGGCTCTGGGATTCCCTTCCTTCGTAGGCAGCGTGGTGGGGTTTGGCCTCGCTGGCCTGGCCGCAGCGCCTCTCATCCCTGCTGCAGTGCATGCGGCTGACGGGTTGCCTGGATTCCGGCCCGGTGAAGGCCTGACGATCGTCAGTTGGTTGCTACGGCTTGGTTTCCTCGTGTCCCCGCCCATTGTTGGCTGGGTAGCCGATGCAACGTCTCTCCGGTTCGGCTTGCTCCTGGTCCCCGTTTCGGGACTTCTGGTCATACTCTTCGCCCCTGTAATGAGCAGCAGCAATGCCAGGGCCGCTGGAGAACACGAGTAACTCCGCAAATCGATCCACACCCAGACGGCCATTTGGGAGCAACCCCCGGCGGAACTATAAGCACTACAGCGGTACCTAAGTCTTCGACCCGGAAGCTAGGCCCAGCCAAATCACCTTCGGGCCTTCCCAAGTTCCCGCACCCCAAACAAGCACTAATGAGAAGTTGAGTGACCACGCCGTCACCATCAAGTCGTGAGACTGATAAATCTCCGGTCAAATTGCGTATAACGACTGGGGTTTATCTCAACGTTGGGACCAGAGTTCGTGTCATACGCCGCGGGGAAACTGCCGTTGGCGCCATTGTCGACGCCGTGGCGGAGAACGCGTCGTGCTTTTGGGTATGGCTGGGCGGAGGCCACAGCCGGGTCCTCATTTCCGAAAACGAACGGTCGAAAATTTGGGCTGTACACAATTCACGGCATGGCCCGCAATGAAGTGCCCGTCTTGCATGCCTCGAACCCTTTAATGAGCGTCCCAGGCGCCGTTCTGTGGTCAGCTCTTGCTGAAGACCAGACACACGTTTTGGCCGCCGAATCCGAACGAGTTGGAGATGGCCGCGTTCTGCGTGCCGTAGCGCGGCGAAACCACAATGTCCATCCCTATCTGTGGGTCAACGTTCCCTTGGTGGAGATTGCGGGTGGGCGGGATAATGTCATGCGCAACGCTCTTGACGGTCACGATTGCCTCAACTGCTCCCGCAGCTCCAAAGAGGTGGCCAAGGGAAGCTTTCGGTGCCGTCACACAGGCTGAATCACCGAAGACGGTTCTGATGGCTTTTGCTTCTGCAAGATCACCAACCGGCGTTCCGGTGGCATGGGCATTGATGTGTCCAATGTCTGCTGCGCTCAAGTCTGCATCTCTGAGGGCCTTACGGATGGCGGTGATTTGGCCAGCTCCGTCTTTCGCGGGCGCTGTCATGTGGAATGCGTCGGAGGCAATGCCAACTCCTCGGAGGACTGCGTGGACCACAGCACCCCGGGCTTGGGCGTGTTCAGCGCTCTCAAGGACGAGAATGCCTGCTCCTTCCCCCAGAACAAAACCGTCGCGGTCCGCCGAGAACGGACGCGAAGCTGAGCCTGCGTCGGCGGTACGCGTTGATATCGCCTGTGTTTGAAGAAAGGCCGCGACGGTTATGGGGGTGATGGCCGCCTCGGTTCCTCCCGCGATAACCACGTCAGCTTCTCCGGAGCGAATCAGCCGGGTGGCTTGCACCAACGCTTCGGCGCCGGAGGAACATGCGGAGACGGGGGTGTAAGAACCTGCCATGGCCCCATAGTGAATGCTCAAGGCCGCGGCGGGCCCGTTGGGCATCAGCATTGGCACTGTTCGTGGTGAGACGCGACGCTGGCCACGGCTTTCAAGAACGTCGTCCTCTCGGAGGAGGGTGCCTATGCCTCCGACTCCAGTCCCCATAACCACGGCAAGTCTTGTGCCGTCCACTCGGGGACTGCCGGCATCTGCCCAAGCTTCCGCCGCTGCAACCATGGCAGCCTGCTGAACGCGATCCAGCCGCTTAGCTGCCACAGGCGTCAGTGAATTGGCCGGGTCTGTTGCCATCGGTGCGGCGATCGTAACCGAGAGACCGGATTCTTGCAGGAAATCCGTGCTCACATCGCGGATGCCGGAGTTTCCCGCGAGAAGAGACTCCCAGGTTGTTCTCACGGTCCCACCTAAGGGAGTAGAAGCCCCCAGCCCGGTCACTGCAATATCGGTTGCACGCATAGCAAACACTCCGCTCATCATTTTGTATGTCATACAAGATAAGCACTTAGTTGTATCGAGTACAATTTTTGAGTGGAAGACGTAAGCAAGAGACGACGCCGCTCGGAGGGGCCGTCGCAGGCCAGAGGGCATTCAACCCGGCAACGCATTTTGGACAGCGCCGAAAAGCTCTACCTCTCCAAAGGAGCCAGTGAAGTCAGCGTTGCGGCCATTGCGGCCGAGGCCGGGGCTTTCCCTAACCAGGTGACCTACTACTTCGGTTCGAAGGACTCGCTGTTTATTCACGCCGCCTTCCTGGCCCTGCTGCACGATGCTGAACGCGTTGAGAGGGTAGGACTATCGGTGGAAAGCCCAGCATCGTTCCGTAGCGCTATGGCGAGGACCGTGCTGATTTTGCCCTCTATGCCGCTCATGGTCCGCGCCTTGGCGGTGGGAACATCGCGTCCGGACCTCTCGGCCGTGGTCGATCAGCATTTGAACCTGCTCTTCCGACAGTCAGAGCGATACCTGACCCGCCTGCTGAAGCTACGCAACTGGGAGCTCGAGCGCCCCTTGCCCGTTGAGGCGAGGACGTTCTGGAGCGCAGCGTTTGGTGCCACGCTCCTTTCGCAAGCAGGCGTCACAGGAAACGGCAATGATCTGGATCTTGCAGGAACATTGACGATCAGAAAGGTTGAACACCAGCCCTGAGCACCGGGAAACAGGCGGGCAAGCGGCGGTGGGAACTTCGCTCCCGCCATTCGCCCTTCCCCAGACTGAGGGGAGACGTCTTTCTCGTGATTCGGCGACTGATCGGTCAGACCAGTCCAAAGAGAGGCTCCGTTGCCTCCAATTGCTGGCGTAAAGGGCTGTGTCGGCTCCAGGAGTGAAGTGTAGCCGTCGTTTGCGCGGCAGGTTCGCTTCACGATCCTGCGCAGGTCGGCAGCTGGCGGTTATGGAAAATGGATATTAGGCTCGGCCTCCGTCCGCGGGAGGCCTACGCCAGCGGAAAAGGCGGAGAAGGCGCGGGCCGCCGCCGCCGAAGCAGGTAATGACTTGCTGGTGTGTGTTGGCGGCGGATCGACCACAGGGTTGGCCAAGGCCATCGCCCTGACCAGCGGCCTGCCTATCATCGCTGTTCCAACCACCTACGCCGGATCTGAAGCCACGAATGTTTGGGGCATGACGGAAGCGTCCCGTAAGAGGACCGGAGTTGACGACGTTGTACTCCCTGAAACCATCATCTATGACGCCGAACTAACCTACTCCCTGCCAAGGCCGGACAGGATCCGCTGCCACGTCAGACACCGTCGCGGAAAGGCTTAGCCGCAATGCTGACGAACTTGCACGCGACGGCGTGTCACGCATCATCGCGGCCCAAGGCGTCGAAGCCCAGCGCATGACACCAGATGAGAAGATCGCAGCAGTGCGCGAACTGGAGCGTGCCGGTGTTTTCCTGCTCAAGGGGGCGGTAGCGCAAGTCGCCGAAGACCTGCACGTATCAGAACCAACTGTCTATCGTTACGTAAAGCAGGTCAGGCGGGACGACGCACTCACCTT
This sequence comes from Pseudarthrobacter phenanthrenivorans Sphe3, assembly GCF_000189535.1. Taxonomy (NCBI): domain Bacteria; kingdom Bacillati; phylum Actinomycetota; class Actinomycetes; order Micrococcales; family Micrococcaceae; genus Pseudarthrobacter; species Pseudarthrobacter phenanthrenivorans. Next base: position 55,094 of record NC_015146.1, on the reverse strand, counting down.
TTGAGCATTGGCACCTGTCCAAAAATCCGCTACGCCCCTCGCCTGTGGAACAGTGCAGCCATCGCCGAGCCTTCATGGCGGGAAGGGCAGAAACTAGAAACTGGAGCTGATGAACTGCAGTGGAGGTAGGGAGGCGATCCCGCCATTGACGACTACGTTCTGCTCCGCGACCACTTACGCACCAAAGGGGACGACCGCGCCCTCTACGAAGGCACCAAACGGGGCTTGCTAGGAACTTCAACTCTTCGCGCTCATGACCCTGGCTGACCAGTTCTGATCCTGTCATTTGGGGCGAAGAAACGACCCGGTCATGGGGCTAGGTAGGAGCAGCCCCTTTTCGGCCACTCCCCCACCCATTTTCGAACGCCGATAATGAAGATTCCGTAAAGCTACGGCAAGAGAGGTGGCGCGGCTGGGGAGAGGGTTCCCGATGGCTTGGCGTTGCGGAGGTACTGGTAGACGGTCTCCCTGCTGATCCCGTAGTCACGGGCAAGAAGTGCTTTCGGAACACCGGTGCCGGCGCGTTGGACAAGTTCGGCTGCCCGCTCCGGTGTGAGGGTCTTCTTCCGTCCTTTGTAGGCGCCGCGCTGCTTGGCCAAAGCGATGCCTTCCCGCTGGCGTTCCCTGATGAGGGAGCGTTCGAATTCGGCGAACGCACCCATGACGGACAGCATGAGGTTGGCCATGGGGGAGTCTTCACCGCTGAAGACCAGGCTCTCTTTGGTGAATTCCACCCGCACGCCTTTGCGGGTTAGGCCTTGGACGAGGGCCCGCAGGTCATCGAGGTTGCGGGCCAGCCGGTCCATGCTGTGCACCACCACGGTGTCCCCGTCACGGGCGAACCGCAGCATTTCCGTGAGCTCCGGCCGGGCAGTGTCACGGCCCGAAGCCTTGTCCGTGAAGACCCGGTCCAGAACCTGGCCCTCGAGCTGGCGTTTCTCGTTCTGGTCCAGCGTGCTCACGCGTACGTACCCAATACGCTGACCCACCATGGCTGCCTCCCACTCTCATGCGTGACATTGAGTGTTAGGGCCAAGCGAACGTGCGTCAAGGCTTCCGACTTTGCCCCACTGTCGAAGCCGGCGCTGGTCGTGCTGCGGTTTATGCTCGTTTCAATTAGAGCGCGAATCTATTCGGCAGAAGGATGAGTACTGCGGTGTAGGTGCTGCTGGATGTACGACTCATAAGACGGGCGAGAGTCCAGCCAGGGCCAGTCGTCTTCCCTAGGACCTGCTGTGAGGGAGCTTAGGACCGGGAGGCCAAGTTCTGCACGCATGGCATCACGAAGAACGTGAAGCAGATCTTGGGCTTGGAACCAGGCTGGATAGTAGGAAGTGAACGCATGCCGCTTCTCGACTCGCCAGGTTATCTCCATCAGGGCGCCCGATACCCGGTCTGCGAGATCAGCAACATGATTGGTTGCCAGCAACTGAATCTCGCCGAGCAGTGGCTGAAGTGAGTCGTTCCACGTTGTGAAGTATTCCGTGAGCCCTTCAGAGATGATGTCGTCGTCTTTATCGGAAATCTCTGACTCTCCGTCATACGACAAGAAAGCAGCTACTCCATCAATCTCGCGAAGCATGACTTCGGCTAACGCCAGATATTTCGCATAGACCGCGCGCCGATCCAAAAGCCAACGACGGCTATCCTCAACCTTGACCTTGCGCATCTCGCTCGAACGAGCTAGCAGGGCCGAGCAGCTGCAGCAGTTCGTTTCCTCGTCCCCGTGGGCGGTCGAGCCGGTCCGCCGCCGTCTGTCCGCCTTGGCCGAGGAGGCCGTCGGGCCTGAGGCGTGGGTGATCGACGATACCGGGTTCAAGAAGGACGGAACCGCCTCTGCCTGCGTGGCCCGGCAGTACTCGGGCACGCTGGGCAAGGTCGGCAACTGCCAGGTCGCCACGACCGTGCACATGGCCACCGATGCGGCGTCATGTCCGGTGAACTGGCGCCTGTTCGTGCCGGAGTCCTGGGACGATACCCGCGCCGAGACCAACGAGGAAGTCGCGGCCATCGAGGCCCGCCGGACCAAGGCGGATCCCGGAGAATGTCCGGAACAGGCCGAAGTGGGAGCTCGCGCTGGAGATGATCGACGAGCTTGTCCTCTGGGGGCGCACCTGCCCGGTCGCGGTAGCCGATGCCGGCTACGGCGACAACACGTACTTCCGGGCCGGCCTGACCGCCCGCTCGATCCCGTGGGTGATGGCGGTCAAGGCAGGCAACACCGCCTATCCGGCCGATGCCGTCCCCGAGCGCCTTGCATCCGGTGGCGGACGGGGTCGCCCAAGCGTGCCGCGCTACCGGCAGGACGCCGAGACGCTCCGTGATATGGCGCTGGCCGCTGGACGCCGCCAACTGCACCAGGTCACCTGGCGCCACGGCACCAAAACGGCCGGCGGCAACAGGACAGCGGCTATGAAGTCCCGCTTCCTGGCGCTCAGGGTCCGGCCCGCCAACCGGCATATTCCCCGCGCCGAGGACGGTTCCCTGCCCATGGCCTGGCTGGTCGTCGAATGGCCGCCCCACGAGCCCGAACCCACTGACTACTGGCTCTCCGACCTGCCCGCCGACACCCCGCTGAAAACACTGGTCAGGCTCGCCAAGATCCGCTGGCGCATCGAGCACGACTACCGCGAACTGAAGACCGGTCTCGGACTCTCCCACTTCGAAGGACGATCCTTCACCGGCTTCCACCACCATGCCACCCTGGTCTCGGCCGCCCACCTCTTCATCACCCGAAAACGCCTCGCCACCCCAAAAGCGGAAGGGGCAGCCTGAGCCTGTACGAGGTCCTCAAAGCACTCCAGGAACACCTCGTCCGGCTGCTCAGCCGCTGCCCCTCATCACAGTTCTGCCTCGAAGTGACCTCTCCCGGGCACGGCGCCGGTCCGCAGCGACCGGGAACACTGTCTCATGGAAAGGAACCGTGATCGCGTGAGCACCACTGTCGCCCACACGCATTCGTTCATCATCGGCGTGGACACCCACGCCAGGACCCACACCTACGCGGTGCTGACCTCCAACGGCGAGCACCTGGGAACCGAGGCCTTCCCCAACACCCATACCGGCAGGGCCCGCGCGATCGCCTGGGCGGCACGCCGCACCGGTGGAGACCTCGGCGCACTGTGGGTCATCGAGGGCATCGGCAGCTACGGGGCCCAGCTCGCCCGTCAGGCGGGGCTGGCTACCGGGCGGTCGAAGCGGCCCGGATGGGCCGTGCCGGGCGCCGCGGGATCGGCAAGTCCGACCCGATCGACGCCCAGCGCATCGCCGCCGCCGTGCTCCCCCTCGAGGATGAGCAGCTGCGCACCCCACGGATGGACGAAGGGATCCGCGCGGCAGCCCAGATTCTCCTCACCGCCCGGGATGAGCTCACTGGCGAGCGGACCAGGGCCGTGAACGCCCTGACCGCCCTCGTGCGTATCGCCGGCCTCGGCATGGACGCCCGGGGTCCCCTCGGCGCCAGGAAAATCGGGGAGATCTCCCGCTGGCGTCCGCGAGAGGAGGACCTCGCCGCCGCGACCGCCCGCACCGAGGCCGTCCGGCTCGCCAAGAGGATCCTCGCCCTCGACGCCGAGATCACGGACAACACGAACCGGATCGGCGAGCTCGTCGAGGCCAGCCCCGCCGCGGCCCTGGTCGAGGAGACCGGGATCGGGCCGGTCACCGCCGCCACCGTCCTGGTCGCCTAGTCCCACCCCGGCCGGGTCAGGGGCGAGGCCGCGTTCGCCGCTCTCGCCGGGGTGAACCCCATCCCCGCATCCTCAGGCAACACCACCCGGCACCGGCTCAACCGCGGCGGCGACAGGCGCCTCAACCGTGCCCTGAACGTCATCGCCATGGTCAGGATGGTCCACCACCCCCAAACCCACGCTTACGCCGACAGGCGCCGCGCAGAAGGCAAGACCGACCGCGAGATCCGCCGCTGCATCAAGCGCTACCTCGCCCGACGCCTCTACCGTCACCTCAACACCGCCGCCAGCAGCGAATTGGGGGTTGACGAGATATAGAAGCTTCATAGAAGCGTCCTCAACATCGTAATGGGCAAACTCCGCGGCTGGCCCGCCCCTGACAAGCGCCGGTTCCTGGCCCAGGCGGAGTTCCCCGGCGCGTACTACGTCGGAGACCCCGACGAAATCGCCCAGCGCATCGTGGACCTGCACGGCCACATGGGGCACATGCGCCACTTCCTGCAGATGGACATCGGTGGCCTGCCCCAGGAGCACTTCCTGGAATCCCTGATCCTGCTGGCCACCGAGGTCAAGCCCCGCGTCGAACGCCTCCTAGCCGGCAAGTAGCCCCGGAATCAAAGAACTAAGGCAATCATGGAACTTGGTGTCTACAGCTTCGGCGATACACAGCGCAATCCCGACGGGAGTTTTCGCTCGACCCCGGAGGCGATCGGCGACCTCTTCGAGGCGATTGTCTTGGCAGACCGGACCGGGCTGGACTACTTCGGCGTGGGCGAACACCACACGACAGACATGCCCGCCTCATCCCCGGGGCGGTGATTGCCGCCGCCGCCGGGACAACCAGGCAGATACGGCTCGGAAGTTCCGTGAATGTCCTCAGCACCGATGACCCCCTCGCGGTGGTTCCCCGCCCGGTCCGCGGACAGCTCCCGATCTGGCTCGGCACCGGTGGCAGCGCCCCCTCCTCTGCCCGTGCCGGAAAGCTGGGCCTACCCGTCTCCTACGGCATCATCGGCGGCACCCCGGCCCGGTTCGCTGCTTGGCCGGGATGCCGCCGAGGACCTGGACCGCTTCGATGTGGCCTTCCAGGAAAGCTTCCTGGGCCTGGTCGGGTAAATTCTATGAATGGCCTTACCCGAGCGAGAGAGCCGGAAGACGAACAGGTGGTACTTCGTCTTGACCCCGTTCAGCACCACCCAGAATTCGCCGAAATCCACCTCGGCCTCAGCGCCCGGGGCGTGTTCCTGCGGGACGAATACCTCCACTCCGCGCCGGCTTCAAGAGCGATCTGGGCCCGGCGGAGCCGCACGTAGTCACGCACGGTCGAATACGACAATTCCCTCGCTCCGTATTCTTCGATGAGCCGGGCCAGGATCCTGCGGGCAGTATCGCGCTGCTTCCGCGGCGCTGTCGTGTCCTCGACCAACATGGCATCGATCACCGCTTTGAACGGCTCCAGCCGCCAGCGCTACACCACGCAAATGGACTTGACCCCTTGCGGGCCAGGGTGTGGCGGTGTTCGGGAGACGATCGTTTGATGAACAGATCGAGAGCCTCGATGCTGGTCATGTCTCGTCGGCTTCATCTCAGCCCGACCCGCGCATCAGACCGGTCAGTCACGCCAAAACGGACAATGAACACTCTAAACGTGACTAACCGTTCCATTGCAGCTCAACCCCCGCCACCAACAGCACCGGGGTTCCCACCAGCGCTCCGGCGTCCTCGAAATCCAGGAAGTGCTTGAACAGGCCGGTATAGGACCCCTGCAGACAGGTGCTGCCGGCAAGTACGACGTCGGCGCGTTCGATGTGTTCCACCGCCGCCAGCGCTTCTGCGGACAGTTCGTCCCGCGCACGCGCCCCGGTGAAGCCCGGACCAAGTTCGGGCACGCTGATTTCCTGCACGCTCACCATCCGGCATCGGCCGAGTTCCCGCACTGCAGCATCAAGCAGCATGGTGGGTTTGGGCGGGGTGAAGTAGCTGCCGTCCAGGACGGCCACGTGCAGCGTGCCAGCAGTGATGCCATGCGCGGTCATGTCACGGCTCTACCCGCGGGGGAAAATTACGCTGCCGGCAGATTTCAGTGCTGAACGTCCCCACAGGCGTACTCATAGGATGCTCGCACCAAGGAGGCCACAACCTCAGCCTCGTCGTCATTACGCGGTGCATAGACCATAACCGACCCCGCGGGAATCAGCCCGCGTCGGGCTACTGGATGCTGTTCCGCCCAGCCGGCATCGATGGCGGTCCTCGCGGCGGCGTCCGGCAAAACCATGTGCAGGGAATGGTCAGGATCCGGGTGCAGGTGCGCAAACTCCGTGCCGATCATGAAGGCCTCCTGCGGCCCCTTGGCCTTCTCCACCCGGAGAGTCAGCGCTTCGGCGCCCGGCACGGAGATCATCGACTCCCGCCAGGCAACAGGCAGTTCAGCCAGCAGTTCGCGGAGCCGCCGACGCGGTCCGCCGTCTGCGGGCTGCTGGTCCAGCTGCACGTGCGGATTGGTGGGGGTAGTGGCTGGTCCGGGACCCTCCCGGCGTGGCAAGGCCGCAGGTTCCATGTCCGTCACAGCCGAAGCACGGGGCCGACAAGGACGAAGCCCAACTCGTTGCCATAGCGGGCGAAAAAGGCAAACAGTGCAAGTGCGGCCCCGGCGAGTGCGAGTTCCTTGAGGAACTGGATCTGCTCCATGGACTTGGCGGCCGGGTCCGTTTCCTTCCAGAACGCGTGCATCAGGAAGGCCGTGGGAACCAGGAAGAGGAACAACAGGAGTGCCCCCAGGTCCGGCCAGATGCCGAAAGCTACCATGAGCGCCCCGACGCCCAATTGGATTCCCGTGACGGGCACGAGGAAAGCCGGCACTCCCTTGCTGGTCGCATACCCGGACATCATCTCCCGTTGGGCGAAGTGGCCGACGGCGGAAGCGAGGAAAATCGAGGCGAACAGCAACCGCCCGACGAGTACCAGAATGTCCATCACGCGCTCCTAACTCATGTCGAACCGAATGTTCATAGCTATGTTGTCACTTGTGCGCCGAAATCGTTGAAAGGTCAACTGTCGGCAGGCCGTCGAACCGCTTGGCCGCCATTGATCCACGGAAGAGTCAGGAGAGACGACTTTGTGCTTCAGGCCGACCCTCGTGGGGTCATAGGCAAAGACTTCCCGACAGCGGCGACATCTTCATTGATCTCACACAATTGAATACTCCTCCTTTGAAATACTAACATCTTAGAATGACTATAGAGAATCGGGTTGCCGGGCGCAAGGGGGCAGAGAGAGCGACCACGCCTGCCTCGCTGACGCGACGCCAGAGGCGACGGCTGGTCCTGCTCGGGATGCTGTGTGCGGCCGGATGGCTGGCTTCGGTGCTGGTCGGGCACTATGTGGACTGCGGGCCCGAAGTCCACCGGATCGGGCTTGCCGTTCACATCCTGGCTCTTGTGCTGTCCTTTGGCACAATCCTCGTGGTCGACTGGCTGGGCTTATTGTGGCTGCTGGGCAAAGTGGAGATGCACGCGTCCGGCAAGCTTGAGGCCGCTGCCAAACCTTTGATCTGGGGCGGTCTAGCCTTTGCAAACTGCGTCTTAGGCTCCTGATTGCACTCATTGTTTCCCAGACCTGCTGGTGGACCGCAGTGCTCATCGGCCTCTTCAATAGCACGCTGCGTCGCTGGGTCGATGCCTGAGTGGCCCTCGATAGGGAACCGCGGAACCGGCATAGACATGCGTCTGGGCTCCATTTCGGTGCAAGGTGTACATCCATTTGAGTTAGGTAAGGTGCCTTTATTGTGCAGGGCGTGACTATACAACCGGAGCTGGCCCGGGTCCCGTTCGCCGCCAGGCTGGCTGGCTGGCTTCGGAGACCGCATCGCCATCAGGACCAAAGACCAATCAGTGAGCTACAGCGAGCTGGCGGACCGCGTTGAGAAAATGGCCCGAACCTTAGGATCCGCCCGGCGGCTCATTGGCCTTGAGGCGGAGAACACCCTCGAGTCCATCGTGGCCTACCTCGCCGCCCTTTCATCCGGGAATCCGCTCCTGATCCTTCCTGCAGGCGGCGGTTCAGCGGCGAACACCCTCCTGGACGCCTACGATCCGGACCTCGTGGTCCGCGCGTCGGACGGTGAGGCGGTTTTGGACGTGCGGCGGGAGGAAACCCGGCACGAACTGCACCCGGAGCTGGCGCTGCTGCTGAGCACCTCCGGATCAACCGGTTCACCCAAACTCGTTCGACTGTCCGGGGATTCCGTGCAGGCCAATGCCTCAGCCATCGCCCAGTACCTGCAACTGCACTCCGGCGATAGGGCAGTGGCCACCCTTCCCCTCTCCTACTGCTATGGGATGAGTGTGGTTAACAGCCACCTGCTGGTGGGAGCGTCACTGGTCCTGACGGATTTATCCGTAGTGGACCCGTGTTTCTGGGAAATGGTCCGCGCCGAAAAAGTCACATCTTTTGCCGCCGTACCCTACACCTTTGAGATGCTCGACCGAGTGGGATTTGAGCACATGGAGCTACCCAGCCTGCGCTACATCACGCCGGCCGGCGGCCGGCTCGATCCGGACCGGGTGCGTTCCTGTGCGGAACTGGGCTGGCGGCAGGGCTGGGACCTGTTTGTCATGTACTGCCAGACTGAGGCCACGGCCCGCATGGCGTACCTTCCCCCGACCTGGCCGAAGAGTATCCGCACGCCATTGGCGTGGCCGTGCCCGGTGGATCCTTCCGGCTGGACCCCGGGCTGGATGAAAGCGAGCTCGTGTACACCGGGCGAATGTCATGCTGGGGTATGCCGAACGCCCCCTGTAAGCGGCAACTTTAAACTGACCGGAGACGGCAAAACTGGTTGACCGTTCCTTGAGTTCTAGCGATCGACGCTTCATAGAAGGGTCGATGGTTAGAATCCGCCTGGTTTGATTTGAGCCCACCTGCCGACTCGCCGGGTGGCTTGTGACGGTTTAATTTGGACCCATCCCAGCGTTGTTCTCATCTGGTTTCCAAGGGTGGAGGGCATGGGATGGGGTCAAAAGTGGAGCTGTTCGCCAGAATTCGCCGGGACGCACGGGTGGAGGGGCCGTCTATTCGTGCGCTGGCCCGCCGTCATGGAGTTGGGCGACTGATTGTGCGGTTGGCGTTGGATGCGGCGGAGCCGCCGCCAAGCCGTAGATCCGGCTGGTTGCCCATGCCAGGGCAACCACGGTTTCCGGGGTGTCTTCGGGGGCTGAGGCGAAGCCGCCGATGAAGCCGCCGAGGTCTTCGGTGAGGTTAACAACACTGATGAAGACGGGTTTGGCAGCCCAGCCTGTGAAGTCCTTGATGCAGCTGGAGCCGACCTGCACCGTCTCGCCGTTTTCGACCTTGCGCACCAGGTACGTGTACTTGCGGTTGTTGCGGATGGACTAGCAGTGCTGGTACCGGCCAGCTTCCAAGGCGGAGCGGTCCACCACTGACTCTTCGACACCGGGCGCTGAGCGGATGACGAAGTCCGCCCCGTCTGCCGTCTCTACGGTGTCTACGGCTGCCAGGAACGTCCAGCCGTTGTAGCAGGGGGCCTCTCCGGTGATTTCCGTGTCCACGACGAGGTGTGTCCGCTTGAGCCGGGCCTGGTCAGTCTCGGTGACTTCACGCGTGCTGCCAGTGACCTCGATGCGGCCGGTAAAGCCGCGCTTGGTGGCACGGGCGTTGATTGACGTAGCGCGCTCTACGGTTGCGGCGTACTGACCGCCTTGCGCGAAGCAGGATTTGAAGTGAACACCGATCTCAGTACCGACATTCGGACCACGGCCGAAGTTGAAGCCAACAAAGCTGCCCGCCAGGAGGATCGGGTGGAGGCGCGGAACGCCAAGGCTGCCGGCCGCTCCGCGAAGGAGGATGCAGTCTGGGAGCGGCAGCGCCGTGACATCGCACGCCTGCCCGAAGGCGGCGAGCCGATCACGATCGGGCACCACTCCGAAGGCCGCCACCGTGCTGCTATCGCCCGCGCTGACCGCAGTATGCGCGCAGCTTCCGCGTACGAAGAGGCCAAGGACGCTGCAGAGCGTGCCGAAGCTGCCGCCCACACAACGGCATGGCGGGATGGGCGCCTGACGTACACGCTGCGGATCAATGAACCGGTTCGGTGGATTGACCTGACAGCAGCCGAATCAGTCGCGGTCCTGAACCGGCACCTCGGTCAGCACCTTGATGAAGCCTTCGGCGTCAGCACCTTGATGAAGCCTTCGGCGTCAGCACCATAACCTTGGGAACCCTCACTGATGAGGACCGCGAGGCAATCACCGCGATTGCCGAATGGCTGCGTGAACAGAGGTGTTAGATGATGGCGAGTATGCCGCCGGCATTCGGGCACATGCAGATTTCGCATTCGACTTCCGGGGCCAGCCCTGGCTGGACGGCCTCTCACAGATTGACGCCATCGTGGACGCCACAACAGGGGTTGGGCCCGAGCCCTACTCATGGTCTCCGTGGCTACCCAACACGACCCGGAGCGGGTTCAAGCTGCGGGCGTGGAGGCCGCGTCTCAGATGACTGCTCCGTCATCCGAACTCTTGAGCCGGCTCGTCCGCCTCGCGGATGGAGGATTCGTTCGCCAGCGCATCGCGGGTCGCTACCCGATTCAGGAGGTCCACGCGGCCATCAAGGCGGAAGGTAAGAACGGGGTCCTCTTATAGGCCGCTTCCGGCTCTGGAACTTGATCCAGAAGACCCTTGCGCACGGCAACGGCAGCCTCTATAGTAATTCTAAGATTTTAGCATTTCAAAGGAGAAATATTAGATGCGTGGCACTAAAGTCCGGGTGCATCGCGAACTCTTGCCTTCTCGCACGCAGAATCGTATTGTCGAGGACAGAGTGTATTAACTTAGATTCGCCGAAGGAGACAAGCTATGGATTCAGTCAATATCGAGACCCCCGCAGCCACTCAGGCCGAAGCGCTCGCAGCATTCGATCAGCAGGCAGCAGGGCAGTACTTGCGCGGTCAGTGGATTGCGGAGGAGCACCTGATGCGGGCCATTGGCGGGCCTCGCCCCGCAGGCATCCCTTACCGGTGGGCATGGGACGATGTCGAGAAGGCCCTCGCTGAGGCGACCATTGCACTCGGGCCCGTCGACACGGCGAGGCGGCACCTCACCTTCGTCAACCCTGGTCTCCTCGATCGCGGAAGCGCCACCACGCACACCATCTCTGCCGGCTTCCAGCTCGTGAAGCCGGGCGAAGTATGCTGGTCGCATCGACACACCATGGGCGCTGTGCGATTCATCACGAAGGGAGATCCGGAGGCTTTCACGACCGTCGACGGCGAGCGTCTGCCCATGGAAGATTTCGATCTTCTGATCACCCCGCGATTCTCGTGGCACGACCACCACAACCCGAGCGACTCCGACGTTGTCTGGCTCGACGGCCTCGACATAGGCCTTCTCTTCGCCCTCGGTGCAGTCTACTACGAGCCCTACGGCGACGACAGCCAGAACGTGCGCCCTTCGAGCAGCGAAGGCATCGGAACCCGCAGCCACTGGCTGCGTCCAACGTGGGAACGCGGTCGCGAGAGCAGACTGCCCGTGCGCTATCCCTGGAGCGAAGTCAAAGCGCGCCTCAATCTCTACGACCTCGACGCGGGCAACCCTTACGACGGGCTGGCGCTGCGATACGCCAATCCGGTGACTGGTGGCCCGACGATGGCCACCATGGACTGCTGGGTGCAACGCCTCGCCCCAGGGTTCGATGGCAAGGCCCACCGCCGTTCATCCAGCGCGGTCACTTACGTTATCTCTGGCTCCGGCTCGTTCGTCACCGATGACGAGACGATCAGCTTCGTGCCCGGCGACGTCATCGCGCTTCCGAACTGGACTAACTTTCGATGGGTGAATGCCTCCCCGACTGAGTCGGTACAGCTCTTCTCGATGCACGACATTCCTGCACTGCAGGCTTTTGGCCTGCTCTACGAAGAACCGGAATCGATTCTCAACGCGACACCCGCGCCCGTGAACCCTACTCCGCCACTCAAGCCAATCTACCGGGCTGGCGCCTTCTACGATCAGGATGAACTATGACGGCTCGAGGCATCACCGCAGCCGATATCACCGGTATTGTCGGCATCGTTCCGACGCCGTCGAGGCAAGGCTCAGACTCCGCTCAAGCTGTCGACACGATCAATCTCGACGAGACCGTTCGCATGGTGGATCTGATTGTCGATTCTGGAGTCGATGTTTTATTGACGAACGGCACCTTCGGCGAGGTGGCGACACTCACCTACGACGAGCTGCTTGCCTTCAATGATGCCGTCATCAGCACCGTCGCGCATCGCATACCGGTTTTCTGCGGGGCCTCAACGTTGAACACCCGCGACACAATTTCTCGCGGCAAGAAGCTGATGAGTCTCGGAGCTGACGGTCTCTTCGCAGGTCGACCGATGTGGCTTCCCCTTGATGACGAGCAAGTCGTTGCGTACTACTCTGCACTCGTCGAAGCGATGCCCGATGCGGCGTTCGTGGTCTACGACAATACGGGCGTGTTCAAGGGAAAAATTTCGTCTGAAGCTTACGGACAGCTGGCAAAGCTCCCGCAGATCGTCGCTGCGAAACACCTGGGTGTGCTTCCGGGAAACGACGCATACAAGAATGATCTCGAAGCAGTGCATGGCAGCTTTCCGTTGTTACCGACCGCGGACAACTGGCTGACGTCGCTCAACGCGTTCCCGGGCGAGGTACCAGCGGCATGGAGCGGTGACGTTGCCTGCGGTCCGGAGCCCGTGCTGGCCCTTCGGGATGCCATAGCGGCGGGCGCTTGGGATGACGCTCAAGTCGCCCACGATGGCATCGTTTGGGCTACCGACCCGCTCTTTCCCGATGGCGACATCACCAAGTTCATGCCATATAGCATCCAGATTGATCGAGCTGAGTTCGAGTCTGCCGGATACATCACGCCAGGTCCGGCCCGCCACCCGTATGGGACCGCTCCATCAGCATATCTCGAGGGCGGTAGAGAAGTAGGAAGGCGGTGGGCTGAACTAAGAGCGCGGTACGCGAAGGAGCCTAAGCACGTTGGTGCCGGGTACGCAACCTCGGTCGTCGACTTCAGCGACAGTGTGTAGCAGGTGCTGTGAGCACGGGCGCCGACATCGCTCCTGCTTTGGTGTGCGCAGTTCACGGGAACGTGATAGCAACTCGCTACCGCCTGGCTGGAGTGTGCCCAACGAGCTCCGGCTACACCTTGCGGTGCTTCGCAGTCGGCAGGAGATGCGTGCTGTTGTGCATGCGCACCCTCCCGCCGTCGTGGCAATGACTCTCGTCGGCCAGCGCATCGGCCCATCATCGGGGCATTCAATATTCTGGCAATGCATCTCGCCACCGTAGGAATCCCCGTGTATGAGAGTTCTGCACTTATTCGCACCCCCCCCGAATGCGGTGCCGCCATGGTTGGCTCAAAGGGGCGAAGCCACGGTGGTGCTACAGGCTGGCTATGGGCTCACGTCTGCGGGAACAACGGTTTAACGAGCTGTTATCCAGGCTCTTAATGTCGATGCTCTCGCCAAGATGCACCTAGCCGTGATAAGGGCGGGCGCGGTGCCGACCGACATCGATGGCGGCAATCGCGAAGACCTTCCCGATCTAGGGTCCGGCTTCGACGACGACACCGTGTGGCGGTTCCATCTCGCCGCACTCGAACACAAGGGACTTTCGATCCCGTGATTCAGGAGACAGCATGAACCAGCAGCAGATCGGACAAAAGAAGTGGAACGTGATTGTCGACAATGAGCCGATCGACGTCACTGATCGCTACGAAATCGAGAATCCAGCAACCGGCAGGCCGCTCGCCTTGGTTCCCGACTGTTCGGTGGCCGACGTCGACCGTGCTGTAGCTGCGTCGAAGGCTGCGCAGAAGTTGTGGGCGGCTCTCCCACCGCGGCAACGAGCAGCACAGCTCCGCACATTCGCCGAGGTCGTCAAGTCACACGCAGAGGAACTGGCCATGCTCGACGCAGTCGACGGCGGATTCTCTCTCGCTATGATGCGGCGAGACGTCGAAGCCGGACTCGAACTGATCGACATTTTCGCAGACATGGCCCTCGACCTTGGTGGGCGAACCGTGCCGGTCAGCGAAAATCTCCATTTCACGACGAACGAACCCTTCGGCGTGGTTGCTCGCATCGGGGCGTTCAATCACCCGATCTTTTTTGCTCTCTCCAAGATCGCAGCGCCTCTGGTCGCCGGCAACTCGGTTCTTCTGAAAGCTCCCGATCAGACTCCCCTCTCGTCGCTGCGACTCGCGGAACTCGCAATTGGAGTACTGCCGACCAACCTACTCATCACGATCAGTGGCCGAGGTTCGATCTCTGGGCGCGCGATCGTTCGGCACCCCGATATTAGGAGAATCGGCTTCATCGGCTCCACCGCCACAGGGCGCTCCATACAACGCGACGCGTCGGAGGTGGGGGTGAAGCACATCTCGCTCGAGCTGGGGGGCAAGAATGCACAGATCGTCTTCGCCGACGCCGACCTCGAGAAGGCGGCTCACGGTGCGGTCAACGGCATGAACTTCACCTGGACGGCAGGTCAAAGCTGCGGGTCCACCAGCCGCCTTCTCGTTCACAGTTCCGTCGCTGCGCAGCTGACGGAACGCGTCGCTGAACTGGTCCGCGCGATTCGAGTCGGACTCCCTCTCGACGAGTCGACTCAGATGGGTCCACTCGTCTCCGAGGCGCAGTATCAGAAGTCTGTCGACGCGATCAGCACTGCGGTGAGCGACGGCGCCAGGATTGTCACCGGAGGTGCGAGGCCCGAGGGCTTGGGAGAGGAAGGATGGTTCCTCTCCCCCACGGTGTTAGCTGACGTCGCGCCCGGATCGTTCGTCGAGCAAACCGAGATCTTCGGTCCTGTGCTATCGATCGTGACGTTCGAGACTGATGACGAGGCATTGCGCATCGCGAACGGTGTCGAGTACGGACTTACTGCGACAGTCTGGAGTTCGAACACCACGCGAGCGCTTACGGTGGCTCGACAGGTCGACGCCGGCTATGTGATCGTCAATGGCGGTAGCAGACACTACTGGGGCCTACCATTCGGTGGAACAAAAGCGTCGGGTGTCGGCCGTGAAGAATCGATCGATGAACTCTTGTCGTATACCGAGGTGAGGACGACCACGGTGGTTCTGGACTGACGTCGGCCATCTCTTTGAACGAGCTCAACCGCGCATCACGTGAGTTCCGCAGCTTTCGCTGCAGCAGCCTGACGGATTCTCCGCTGGTTTGGCAGACGTGGGCGTGGTGGAGCAGCCGGGCGACGGTGGCCGTGGCGATGGTCTTGGGCATGAGCTCGTCGAACCCGGCGGGGTCGATGTTGGAGCTGATGGCCAGGGACCGCTTCTCGTAGGCTGCATGGACGACGCGGTAGAACCCTTCTGCAGCGTCGGCGGTTACCGACAACAGGCCGATGTCATCGATGCAGATCAGATCGGCGTTGGTGGCCCGGTCGATGACTTTGTTCACGCTGTCATCGATGCGGTGCCGGCGCACGAGTGCGCCGAGGTGTTCCAGAGTCAGCCAGGACACGGTCATGCCTTCGTCGATCGCTTGTTGCCCCAGTGCTTCGAGCAGCAGTGTTTTGCCGGTGCCGGAAGGCCCGCAGGCAATCAGGTTCTCCTTCCGCCTGACCCATTCGAGGGTGCGCAGGAACTGCGTCGTTGCCGCCGGCACCGAGGACAGCGCTTCGTCCCAAACGTCGAAAGTCTTGCCGGTGGTGAGGTGTGTCAAGGATGTGAGACAGTCGGCTGGTTTCTTTTCGGCTAGGCGGCAGCGGGAAGCTGCTGGTTCTTGATTGTGAACTTGGCCATTGCTGTGGCCGGTGGCAGGCCCTGGTTGTTGCTGTGGGGCCGCCAGCGGTTGTAGAACACTTCGATGTAGCGCATAGTGGCCAGTCTGGCGTCTTGCCGCGTGGTGAAGCTGTGATGAGGGTAAAACTCGTTTTTCAGCGATGAGAACAGCGATTCCGCCACGGCATTATCCCAGCACACCCCGGTGGCGCCCATCGACTGCCGGATCTTGTTCCCGGCGCACCAGGTGCCCATTTCGCGGGATGTGTACTGGACGGATTCAACCGGTCGTCGCAACACCTCGATTCTGGAGGTAGCGATGGGCAGGCCAGCAGGCTGGATGAAAGTGGCGACGGGCAGGCCTGTCATGAAATCGCCCGGGAAGCCGTCGTTAAGGCGGGACACCGAGCGGGCGTTCTGGCGTGAGATCGCGACGGGGTGTACGAGCGAGCGGGCAGCGACATTGGCTGGCGTGTCGCAAGCGGCCGGAACGCGCTGGTTCCGGGATCGTGGCGGCATGCCGACGTTCATGCTTGCCCCGCTCAAAGGCCGGTACCTTTCGTTCGAAGAACGTGAGGAGATCGCGCTGTTGAACGCGCAGGGCACCGGTGTGAGGCAAATTGCCCAGGAATTGAAACGGAGCCCGTCAACGATTTCCAGGGAGCTGCGCCGGAACGCAGCTACTCGCGCTGGGAAGCTCGATTACCGTGCGTCTGTTGCGCAATGGAAGGCAGAACGGTTCGCTCAGCGGCCGAAGACCGTCAAGCTTGTAACGAATGAACGGCTGCATCAGTACGTGCAGGACAAGCTCGCCGGTGTCGTCCGGGCACCTGACGGTCGTATCGTCGCCGGCCCTGGTGCGCCGGAGTGGAAGGGCAGGAACAAGCCGCACCGGGGTGACCGCGAGTGGGTGACGGCGTGGAGTGGAGCCGATTTCGAACCGGCTCAAGGCTGATTTCCCGGATGATGAATCCATGCGTATCTCCCATGAGGCGATCTACCAGGCGCTTTACGTTCAGGGCCGCGGAGCGCTCAAACGCGAACTCGTTCTGCACCTGCGCACGGGGCGTGCACTGCGCGTACCAAGAGCTCGGTCGAAGCGGCAGTCCTGGGCTCATGTCACTGAGGAGACGCTCATCAGCAAGCGCCCTCCCGAAGTCGCCGATCGCGCCGTTCCCGGGCACTGGGAATCTCAATGTTTCTGTCAAGCCGCCTGAGCGGTGATGCGTGGCATTGGTTCCTGGTAGATGGTGTGGTCACGGAGCATCGCCCAGAGGACGTTGATGCGACGTCTGGCGAGGGCGATGAGGGCCTGTTTATGCGACTTTCCTTCTCCGCGCTTCCGGTCGTAATAGGTTCTTGAGGCCGCGCTGTTCTTCAAGCTGGAGAGGGCGGCGAGGTAACAGGTCCGCAGGAGCCTGCGGTTAAAGCGACGTGGTCGGTGCAGGTTCCCGCTGATTCGTCCGGAATCGCGCGGGACGGGAGCCAGCCCCGCGACGCTGGCGAGCCGGTCGACTGAGTCAAACGCGTCCAGGTTGCCGCCGATGTTCGCGAGAAAAGTAGCTGCGAGTACGGGGCCGAAGCCCGGCATGGTGAGCAAAACATCGGCGCTGTCGTGCTTCCCGAACAGGTCCGTGATCTGGGCATCGATGCCGGCGATCTCCGCATCGAGAGTGCTGATTTGCCCGGCCAGCCGGACGACCAGGGCAGAGCCTGTGGTCTGAGTTGGCAGTACGGTGTGCTGGGAGTTTGCGGCTATCAGTGCCTTCTCTGCCATCTTGGCACTATTGCGGCAGCCGCGTTTCCTCAGCCAACCGGTGAGCCGAGCTAGTCCGATCCGCCGGATGCCCTCGGGTGTCTGGTAGCCGCCCAGGAGGACCAGGGGCGCCTGTTTGGAGTAGTCGAACGCACGCTCGAGAGCCGGGAAATATTCCAGCAAGGTGGCGCGGAGCCTGTTGATCGCCCGGACACGGTCGCAGATCAGATCCGTACGGCGGGCGGTGAGGAGCCGCAGGTCAACGCTGATCTGGTCCGTGCGGCGGACTGGTTGGAGGTCCGTGCGCATCCGTGCCTGGTCAGCGATGATCCTGGCATCTTTCGCGTCGGTCTTGCCATCTCCGCGGTAGGTCTCCGCAGCGTGATGCACGATCCGTCCAGGTATATAGAGCAGTTGCTGGGCGTGCGCGGCCAACAACTCGATCAACAGGGCCGCTCCGCCGGAATTCAGATCCGTGGCCCAGCAGACTTCGCCCCCGGCCGCGATCTCCGCGATCGTGGCTATGAGTTCGAGCACTGCGTTTTCGTCGTTCTCGACCCGTTTCGAGAGCAGCACGGTCCCCGTCTGATCGATCACGACGCAATGATGTGCTCTTTTGCCTGAGTCGATTCCTACCCAGAATGCCGGCATGTTCAGTCTCCTTCGATCAGCTCCAATTTCGGTTGGCCCTGTCGATAACTACGCCGGCACGTCCTTACCCAACGATCAATGTCGTAATTCTCAATCAGCGGTCGAGTCATCGGCGGGCAGCGGGCGGCCATTCCCAGTGAGCCATCCAAGCGGCAGGGCGACCTAGGCCATACCCGCCACCCGAGGGTGATCGAAACACTACGACAGCTCCGAAATCACCCACAACAAAATCGTAAGGAAGGTGACTTGGTGATTGGCCTGCAACGATCGGCGATCGGCACGCTGGTCGAGCGGACGACACGGTTCGCGATGCTGATCCACCTACCCCGCGGAGAAGGCTACGGCGTAATCCCACGGACGAAGAACGGACCCGCGCTGGCTGGCTACGGTGCGGTGACGATGGCAGACGCCCTCGCCAAAACGATCACGACACTGCCACAGCAACTGCGACAATCGGTGACTTGGGATCGCGGCAAAGAACTCTCCGACCACGCCAGATTCACCGTCGACACCGGAGTAAGGGTCTACTTCGCCGACCCGAAGAGCCCATGGCAGCGCGGCACGAACGAGAACACGAACGGTCTGTTGCGCCAATACTTCCCCACGGGCACCGACCTGTCCCGATGGACCAGCGATGATCTCGCAGCCATCGCGCACACTCTCAACACCAGGCCACACAAAACGCTCGGCTGGAAGACTCCCGCCGAAGCACTGGACGAACAGCTACGATCAGTTCAACAACCCGGTGTTGCGACGACCGGTTGAATCCGTCCTGCGTTCCATGATCACTGTGGAAAATGGCGTTGGGACTCAGATGGCCGCGGTCCCTGGCCATCGTCAGGGCCCCGGTAACCAACGAGGCGCGCATGTGTTCAGCCATAGCCTGAGGTGTGTCAAGGATGTGAGACAGTCGCGTAGTTTCTTTTCGGTCAGGCAGCAGCGGGAAGCTGTTGGTTTCTGGTTGTGAAGTTGGCCATAGCCGTCGCCGGCCGCAGGCCTTCGTTGTTGGTGTGAGGCCGCCAGCGGTTGTAGAACACTTCGATGTAGCGCATAGTGGCCAGTCTGGCGTCCTGGCGGGTGGTGAAGCTGTGGTGATGGTAAAACTCGTTTTTCAGCGATGAGAACAGCGATTCCGCCACGGCATTATCCCAGCACACCCCGGTGGCGCCCATGGATTGGCGGATGTTATTCCCGGCGCACCAGGCGCCCATTTCGCGTGACGTGTACTGCGTTCCATGATCACTGTGGAAAATCGCGTTGGGACTCAAATGGCCGCGGTCTCTGGCCATCGTCAGGGCCCCGGTGACCAGCGAAGCGCGCATGTGTTCAGCCATAGCCCAGCCGACGACCATGCGGGTGCACAGGTCGATGACGGTGGCCAGGTAGAGCCATCCCTCGTCAGTGCGCAGGTAGGTGATGTCTCCGACCAGGCGCGTTCCGGGTGCTTCTGCTGTGAAGTCCCGGCCGATGAGGTCCGCGAAGACCTTGTCCGGATCTGAGGGGATGGTGGTGCGCTTGAAGGCGCGCATCCGCTTGGCGACCCACCCGTTCTCGGCCATAATCCCGGCCACGGTACCCACTGAAACCTCGATGCCGGCGGCGGCCAATTTGGTGTGGACCATGCGGTGGCCGAAGATCCCGTCGGAGGAATCGAAGACGGTCTTCACCTGATCGGTCAGCTCCCGGCGACGGAGCGCGGTCGGGGTTTCTGCGGCGTCCAGCCACCGGTAATACGTGGCCCGTGGGAGACCAAGCTGACGGCACATCCAGGCCACCGGGGGTTACGTCCCGAGCGTCTGGATCTGGGCGGGATGGTGCTGATGGCCATTGCGACCACCTGCCTGGTGCTGTTTGCCACCTGGGGCGGGAGCAAGTACGAGTGGAACGATCCCATCATCCTGGCTCTGATTGCCGGCACCGTCTTGGCCGCCGTGGCTTTCGTCCTCGTGGAGCGGCGCACGGCTGAGCCGATCATTCCCCTGCACCTGTTCAAGGACCGCAACTTCAACCTCACCACCATAGCCGGCCTGCTGATCGGCGTGGCGATGTTCGGCGCCATCGGCTACCTTCCGACCTATCTTCAGATGGCCTTCAGCGTCAACGCCACCGGGTCGGGGCTGCTGATGATCCCGATGATGGGAGCCCTCCTGGTGGCTTCGGTGGTCTCCGGGCAGCTGGTCAGCAGGACAGGCCGGTACAAATGGATGCCGATCGCCAGCGGTGTCCTCGTGGCTGTGGCCTTGGTGCTGCTCTCCACCCTTAAACCGGAGCAGCCGCTGTGGGAGATCTGCGCCTACCTGGCCGTCATGGGCCTGGGCCTGGGCCTGAACATGCAGATCCTGGTCTTGATCGTCCAGAACTCCTTCCCGCTGCGCGAGGTCGGCACGGCCACCGCATCAAACAACTTCTTCCGCCAGATCGGCGCCACCTTGGGATCGGCTGTCGTGGGAAGTCTCTTCGCGAACCGCCTGCACGATCTGCTCATTGAACGGCTCCCGGCCGCGGCCGCGGAGGGCGGGGCGCCCGGCGGGTCCAACTCGTTGACGCCGGCAGTGGTGAACGCCCTGCCGGCACCGGTCAAGGAGGCGATCATCTCCTCCTACAACGACGCCCTGACACCCATCTTCGTCTGGATGGTTCCCCTGGCGCTGATCGCGACCGTGCTGCTGTGCTTTGTCAAGGAAAAGCCGCTGGCCACCGCCATCGAACACGATGTGCTCTCAGAATCGATTTCCGAGGGCAACATCCTGATCACCGCCGACGACGCCGAAGACGACGCCCCTGCCCAGGCCAGCTCCGCCCGGTAAATCCCGCTGCCGGACCCTGCCCGCAGGTTTACACTCCATGCAAACCTGCGGTTAGGCTTTTTTCCATGAGTGGTTCTCCGGACACGGTCCGCTCCGTCCAGCCCGGCTGGGAAGCGAACAAAGCCGCGACCCGCAACGCAATTGTGGAGACGGCGATGAATCTGGTCCGGGTGAAGGGCCCGGGCCGGTTTACCGTGGACGACATCGCCGCCGGCGCCGGGGTGTCACGGCGGACTTTTTTCAATTACTTCCCCAGCCGTGAGGCAGCCCTGGTGGTCAGCATCGAGGACTTCCTGGACCATGCGGCTGACCAGTTCCTGGCCCGCCCCGCGGAAGAGCCGCTGGTCGAATCCATGTACGAGGTGCTGATCGCCCTGGCGGATCCGATCCACCTGGCCGCGATGGCCGAGGTGTACGGTCTGGCCGGGACTGACGCGCAGATGAACCGGTTCCAGCTCCAAGGATGGCAGAACTGCGCCGACAGGTTGGTCACCGCTATCAGTCAACGCCCGGGAGCGGACCACGATCCCCTGTATGCCAGCGCCCTGGTCGGTTCCGTGCTCTCCTCCGGGAAAGCCGCCCTGGCCCAGTGGTACCGCCGCACCGGCGGTGACGTTACGGAGCAGTCCCTGACGCTCCTGCGCCAGCTCCTGGTCGACGTGATCGGATACCTGCGCCACGGCTTCACCCGATAATCCACATCTTTTATCAGAACGGCTGAAATTTATGGCATCCCTGCTTTACAACTTGGGTCGGCTAGCCTACAAGCGCCGCTGGTGGGTCCTTGCTCTCTGGACCGCCGTGGTGCTAGGCACCGGCGGCGCTGCGGTCGCGTTCCACGGCACCATGAGCAACAAGTTCAGCATTCCCGGCACCGAAAGCCAACGCGTCCTGGACCAGCTCAAAGAGGAACTGCCCGAAGCAGCCGGCGGCAGCGGCGCCGTGGTCTTCCATGCCCCCTCCGGCAGTTTCACACCTGACCAGGAACAGGCCATCGGAGACGCCCTGGCCCGGCTGAGGGACATTCCGGAAATCCAGTCAGCGGCCAACCCCTTCGAACTGCAGAACCAGATCGACGCCGGGGCAGCACAGCTGGCCGAGGGCAAGACCCAACTGGAGGCGGCCAAAACGCAGATCACTGAAGGCCGCCAGCAGCTGGATGCACAGCAGGCCCAGCTGGACGCCGCTGCAGCCGCAGGGGCCCCCGGCATGGACCAGGCCCTCGCCCAGCTGCAGACAGCCCGTGAAGAGCTGGACGCCGGCGCGAAGGAAATCGCCGCCAACGAGGAAACTCTGGCACTGGGCCAGCGCAAGTTGGACGCCGCCGCCGGGATGCGGACCGTCTCCGTGGACGGAAGGTCGGCCGTCACGCAGATACAGTTCGCCGGATCGATCTATGAAGTCAAGCCCGAAGTCCGCGAAGAGGTGAAGGCGATCATCACGGAGGCCTCCGGCTCCGGGGTGGAGGTGTATCTGAGCCAGAGCATCACCCAGGATGTCTCCGAAGTCCTCGGCACCGCGGAAATCATCGGTGTCGGCGTCGCGGCCCTGGTCCTGATCGTCATGCTCGGAACCCTGATCGCTGCCGGTCTGCCGCTGCTGATGGCCATCATCGGCGTGGCCGTCGGTGTCGGCGGGACCTTTGCACTCTCCGGTGTGATCGAAATGGCATCCGTGTCAGTATTCCTGGCCCTGATGCTCGGACTCGCTGTCGGCATCGACTACTCACTCTTTATCGTCAACAGGCACCGGACCCAACTGCTGCACGGCATGGCCATGGAGGAATCCGTGGCCCGGGCCACCGGCACGTCAGGAAATTCGGTGCTGTTCGCCGGGTTGACCGTCGTCATCGCCCTGGCCGCCCTGGCCGTACCCGGCCTTCCATTCCTGACCATCATGGGCCTGGCAGGTGCCGGCACCGTCGCCCTGGCAGTGCTCGTCGCCCTGACCCTGACCCCCGCAATGCTCGGATTCATCGGAACCCGCATGGTATCCAAAGGCGCCTGGGACAAGGCACGCACCGCCAACGCCGCCGCCGCCGAGAAAGCGGCCCGGGCCGGGACATCGGCCGAAGCCCTGGAAGAAGCCGCCGACCAGGAACACAGCCGCCACGGCTGGGGCGCGTTCGTAACCCGCCACCCCATCATCGTTCTGAGCGTTACGGTCCTGGCCCTGGCCATCACCGCACTTCCGGCAGCCCAGCTCCGGGTAGCCCTGCCAGACGGAGGCACCGAGCCGGTGAACTCCGACGCCTACAAGGCCTACACCACCCTCGGTGAGTCCTTTGGTGAAGGCGTCAACGGCCCCATCATCGCCGTCGGCAAACTCCCGGCAGGGCTCAGCGACGCCGAATCAGAAAAACTGCAGTACGACGTCGCTGACCAGAGCTCCGGGACGTAAAAAACGTCACCGCAGCCCTGCCCGCCCTCGTCAGCCAGGACGGCCGGACCGCGCGCGATCTTCCAGGTCATCCCGACCGAGGGACCAGCCAGCGCCAGTCGGCGTTGGTATGGGTAACGTAGGACACGAAGGTCCTCCTAGCGTCGAGATGAGTGTGGTAACCCGAATCGATACCGGAGGCCCTCGCCTTTTACATCACGCCACGCTGTTCACAACGTCCGTGGGAATTACACCTAGGTCCGGAACCTGACGATGACGTCGGCGTTACCGCCAGGTTACGGACATTCGGGATGGTGTGTTTCTAGAACGGGTACTGCTGGTCCGAACGACCGACGGTGATCCACTTCAGTTCGGTGAACTCGTTGATCACCGCGCGGCCGTCAAACCGTCCGTAGCCGCTGTCCTTGACTCCACCGTAGGGTGCCTGTGCCTCGTTCTGGACCGTGGGTCCGTTGATGTGGCAGGCACCCGATTCGATCCGCATGGCGGCGTCGAGGGTGCGGTTGATGTCCTGGCCGAAAACAGCGGCCGAGAGGCCGTACGCCGTGTCGTTGGCGATGCCGATGGCGTCGTCGTAGCCCTTGGCGCGAACCACCGTGGTGATCGGACCGAAGGTCTCCTCGTCGTAGATCTGCATTTCCGGCGTGACGTGGTCAATGATTGTGGCGGGCATGACCGCGCCGTCCGCGATGCCGCCGGCAACTACCCTAGCTCCCTTGGAGAGTGCGTCCTCCATCATGCCGTTGAGGCGCGGACCGTTCTTGGCGTTCAGCATCGGGCCCACGATGCAGGAACCGTCAGTGACAGGGTCTCCCGTTCCCAGCTCGGCCGCCCGTGCCGCGAACTTCTGCACGAATTCGTCGGCGACTGAATCATCGACAACGATCCGCTCCGTGGACATGCAGATCTGGCCCTGGTAGAGGAATGAACCGAACACAGCGGCGCGCACGGCGTCGTCGATGTTGGCGTCATCCAGAACGACTAAGGGCGACTTTCCGCCGAGTTCGAGCAAAACCGGCTTGAGTTCCCGTGCAGCCTTTTCGGCGATGATGCGACCCACACGGCTTGATCCCGTGAAGTTGATGCGGCGAACGGACTTGTGCGAGATCAGGGTGTCTATGATCTGCGGGGAGTCCTCCGCAGCGTTGGTGATGACATTGAGCACGCCGTCGGGCAGTCCGGCGTCCCGCAGCGCCTCGGCAATGAGCAGGTGGGTTTTCGGGCTCGATTCGGAAGCCCGGAACACTACAGTGTTACCGCATACCAGCGGGTAGGCGATGGCCCGGGCGCCCAGAGCCACAGGTCCGTTCCAGGGAGCGATGCTCAGAATCACGCCGACCGGCTGGCGAACAGTCATGGAGAGGGTTCCCGGCTTGTCCGTCGGGATGGTCTCGCCCTGAATCTGGGTGGCCAGACCTGCAGCCTCCCGGAAGAGGTTCGCGGCCGCGACGACGTTGAAGGCGGCCCAGAGTTCGGACGCACCAACTTCCTGGGCCATGGCGGAGATGAAATCCGGCATCTTGGCTTCCAGGGAGTCCGCCGCCTTCAGCATGATCGCACGCCGCTCGGACGGACCCGTCTTGGACCAGGTCAGAAAGGCTGCCTGAGCCGAATCGACCGCTTCGATGGCGTCTTCCTGTGCGGCGGCAGCGGCCGTTGTGACAACGTCCCCGCTGATCGGATGAATGCGATCAAAGGTTTTTTCGTCGAGTGCCTTGCGGTCCTTGTTGTCAATAACGAGTGATGTTTCCACGAGCTTTTTCTCCTACTGTTCTGGTGCTGATGACAATTAAACGATAGTGACTGAATACCGGGAGCCGTTGTGGCTCCGGGGCTTACAAGCGGGGCCGGTTCCAACGCGTCGTCCCGACGGCGCGGAACCAGCAGTACTGCCGCCAGACCCACCGCCGCAGCAATGCCCCAGACGGCGAAGTTGACGAAGTTGCCCAGTCCCGCTGACACCACGCCACCTCCGCCAAAGATTGCCAGGACGGCCCGGATTTGCGCTCCCACCGAACCAAATCCAACGACGGCGACCAGCAGGTACATCACAGGAAGCGACGCAATCCCCGTGCCCATGAGGAACCAGTGCCACGCCTGAGGATTCAAAGGACACCGCGGTCAGGGGACGCGGGCCGAACCTGTCGGCCAGTCTGGAGGCCACCAGCGCTCCGACGATCGCGCCAATGTTCACAGCCAGCAGGTCAGTACGCTGAACCCGATGCAAACCAGGATCATCGAGGGTAGGAGACGCCCGGTCAGAAAGCCGCGGAAATGCCCTTTGGCCTTTCCTGTAGGGACCGTTGCCCCGTCAGCTGACTCCTGAACAGGGCGGTGCAAGGGCTCCAGCCCGTACGTCCGGACAATCGCCTCCGCCTCTGCAGTGTGCCCCCTGGAGGCCAGGTACGCCGGAGACTCCGGCGTAAGACGAACAGGAGTGGTCGATATTGGCTGGAAACCAGTCAGGTTAGGAGGCTGGAAGAAAATAAATCATAGGAGTCAGCCTCCATGGGCTGCCTGCGGGGGGTTGGGCTGCCTGCGGGGGTTTCTGAAACCGGGGACGGCGTCGTCGGGGCTTTGGCCCGAGACCTGGTTCATGGCTTGGCTTCTGGCTTGGCGACGTCGGCTTTCAGTTCCTCTACGAGCTGGCGCCACCGACGGCCGGTCTCCCGCGCACCTTCCAAGTATTCGACCGGGGTGGTCTGGAAGGGTGAGCGGGGCGATCCGGCCTTGATGTATCCGGCCTCATCGAACCGAAGCTTCTCCAGGGCGATGTTGTACTTGGAAAATTCCGGGAAATTTGCCCGCGCTAGGAAAGTCTCATACGTCCATTCGATCCGTTTGGTCAGGTGCCGCGCTGTCTCGATGTTGTTGGCGACCAGGGCCTCGCGGAGGGCAATAACCGGTTCCGGTCCGCAGAGGGCGCTGCTGCTCCAGCACCCGACGGCCTCCTCCGGATACATGGTCTTGGCCAGGAACCAGTCCGTCTCCAAGGTGAGCAGGCGCATCTTCCCTTCGACAGCCGCAACGTCGAGGCCATACTTGGGTGTCAGGGCTATGTATTTGGCCCCGACCACCTGAGGAAGCTTTGCCAGTTCAGCATAGACCGCCGTCGGAATGGGTCCCTTAAACGCCTCTGTGTTGTCATAAAGCATCAAGGCCATGTCGGGAAAGGCATCGACAATTTCCTTGTAGTAGGAAACCATCGTTTCGGCGCTGAGCCCGCCCCACATCGGGCGGCCCAGGAAAGTTCCCCGGACGCCAAGGTCCTGGAGGAAGCGGATCCGATCAATGGTGTCGCGCGTGTTGAGGGTAGTAGCACCGATGAAAAGCGGCAGATCCGGCGCTACCTCCGCCGCCGTTTCCGCAACCTGCCGCGCAAATGACTGCCACTCCGGCAAAGTCAAAGTTGCCATTTCGCCAAGGGTTCCGTTTGTCATGATTCCATCAACGCCGTCGGACACGAGCTGGCGAATCATCCAGTCGGTTTCCGCCAGATCAACCGTGTCGCGGGACGCGACATCACCCGCTCCCACAACAGATGGGGTGGGAGTTACTGCGATTACGCCTTGTAAGTCCTCCACTCCGAACTTCTGCATGTTGGCACCTCCTAAAATTGTCACGGCCCTGCCGCACGCAAGGAATCAAAGACTTTGACTGATGCCGACCAGTCAATGGGATTATTCGTCGGCGCCGACTTCTTGCAGCCGACGCCAACCAATGAAACTTCGCCTAGTTTTGGAGGCCCGCCATGCGGGTCATTCCACGAACTCCCAGGCCGCCGTCGCTGTTGATGATGGTGCCCGTCACTGCCGCACTGCGCTCACGGGAGGCCAGGTACGCAAATGCCCACGCGTGATCGGAGGGCTGTGCGACAATCCCAAGTGGGTTGTTCCCCCCAATGAGACCCTCGATGTCCGGTACATCCTTGAGTCGCAGACCCTCGTTGGCCAGCGCCGGGACACCCCGAAGATCCGTGACCGTCCCGCCGGGCGCCACGCCGTTGACCCGAACGTTCGGCGAGAGCTCGTACGCCAGTTCCGTGATGAGCCCGCGGACAGCGAATTTCGAGGCCATATACAGCGGCCCGCCCCCGCCGGCGTAGAACCCGGCGTTCGATACGGTCATCACGACGTCGCCGCGATTCGCGATGAGCTGGTCCAGGGCTGCCTTGACCGTCATGATGTTGCTCTTGACATTAACCGCAAACAGCTGGTCAAAGGCATCACTGATCTTCTCCTTGGGCAGCTGGGGAATCTCCGTGAAGTAGTCGAAAACACCCACTACACAGACCAGAGTGGTGAGCGGACCAAAGGCCGAGACAGTTTCGGCAACCGCCTTGTCGTTGTCATCCATGGACGTCGCATCGCCCTCGATAACGACAACAGAATCTGACGAGAAGTTCTTGCGCAGATCTGCAGTTTTATCGCGTGAAATCTCCAGGATGCCGACCTTGGCACCCTCCTGCACAAAGAGTTCAACTACCCCTCGGCCGATGCCTGAGCCGCCGCCCGTGACGAGCGCGACCTTTCCATCCAAAAATCCCATAATTTATTCCTTTCTCATCAACGTCGATAGGGGTTTTGCACGCATCTCGGAACCCGGCCCGTACGGCGTCTCCAGCAACCTTGAAAAGGTGGCAGAAGGCTGCCAGGTCAGGCATTCAAGCTGCAGCGGATCCAGCTGGGTCTCGAAGCCCAACTTGGGTGATGTGACGACAAGTCGTTCACCGTTGCCGGTCCGGATGTATGCCAGTTGGACCACGGTGAATTCGTTGGCAATCTGAATGACCGGATCTTCGCCGGCCTTGTAAATGATGCCCATGGTTACTCCTTCGTCACATGATCAATGCGAAGTTATGGGTCATGATGGTGGTCTGATCCAGAACGACCACACGCTGGACCATGTGGAAGCCGTCGTCCACCCGGCGAAGAACGTCGTGACGCTCGCCCGAGAGGATGTCATACGTGGGCACGTCCCCCCGCGTCCGGTACAGGAGCAGATTCGACGTGACCTTGAACTCGTCGTCCTTGTCGCCTCCGACCACCCGCACGTTCGTGACGAAGTGGCGGGATCGTGAGGGCGGATCTTCAGCCCAGGCATATTCGGTCTCCAGCCTGAGTACCCGCATCTCCATGGCGTCCCAGTCGTCGTCCATCAGGGTCATGCCTTCGATGATGTCCGTTTCGGCCTCCCGCTCCCGGGTGACCCGAAGGGGCACAACGTAGTGCAGGTCCTGCGCCATGAGGTCAAGCCATTCGCGGTACTTACCTGCATCCAGCAATGCGGCTTCCGCAAAGAGCCATTCGGTAATTTCCCGGACGGCCGTGTCTACTACCTGTGTTTGGGGTGTCTGTGCTTCGATTGTCATGTTTAGGCCTCCACAGTCTCTTTGGTGCCAGCCAGTGCCTCGACCTTGCCCTTCCCCTGAGCCCCGTTTGGGCTGCGGTGGGCTTCCGAAGGCTTGTCCGAAACTGGCCTGTCCTCAAGCATGAGTTCCATCCAGTATTCGAGGAAGTTTCGCTGGTTGGCTTCCGCGTAGTCCATCGGATAGGCCACACCGGGGCCGGGCCAGTCCGGATCCGGTGTGAGTGCGCCACGGCCCATCTGGTAGTTCAGGTCACCCTTGCGGGCAAATTGACCAGCCAGGACGCGGGTGATGCTCCGCCAGTTTTCTGCGTCGTCCTGTTCGAAGGCGCCCGAAATTCCGAAGGTGTGAAGATACGTCTTGTAGCCTTCTTCCTTGAACCAGTCGGGTGCGTCCTTTTCGACCAGGAAGAAGGAGTAGACCTCCATTTTTCCAGGGCCGAGGGGGTGCCACAGACGCAGCGTGAGGAATGCTATTGGAGCGGAAACGTGGTCTTTCGATATCATGAAGTTTCCGATGGACAGGTTGGGGAAAACGTTTCCGTGGATGAAGTTGTTCGGCCGGAATATCTCGACCTGTTCCGGCTTGAGCCGCGCTTTCATCTCGTCGATGATGTTGTCCGGCATTCCCATGAACTCGGGTAGGGGGATTCCCGGCGGCGGGCCGATAATTCCGATGCCATGACCGTGCTCGGTGTGCACATGTTCGCCGTACAGCGCGAACATGGGGTCCGGTGGAGCCATCCCGAGTTCCACCATAGAGCGGTGAGTCATCATGGTGTGGTATGCGTCGCCGACGAAGTTGTCGGATCCGAGCTTCCAGTTGGCATCAACGATCCAGCGTTGCGGGGCCCCGACCACTTCCATGCCGGCGTCGCTGCGGTCCATCACGATGTCCAGGTAGAACTTGAAGTCACCTAGGTAGTCGGAAAGCGATTCGGCGTGGGGGTCAAGGCAACCGAAAATCATGCCTTTGTAGGTGTCGAGTTGGGGGATGGAGCGCAGGTTCCAGTCCGCTTTTTCGAGTTTGTTATCGTACCCTTCTTTGCCGGCGGGGACACCTACGAGCTTTCCTCCGTTGTTGTACGTCCAGCCGTGGTAGGGGCAGCGGAAGTGGGAGGCGTTACCCATTTCCGCGCGGCAAATTTGCATGCCACGGTGCCGACAGCTGTTAAGGTGGGCACGCACGTTTCCGTCTTCGCCCCTAGTGACGATGAACTGATCCTCCGCGATGTAGCGGACTACGTAGTCACCGGGCTTGGCGATCTCACTCTCATGGGCCAGGTAAACCCATGAGCGGCCAAACACACGCTCTCGTTCGACGTCATGTACCTCGGGGTCATTGAGGAACGCTGTCGGGACGGTCCATTTGGCCTGCACATCGTGCAGCCCTTTTTCCAGGTTATGTCGTAGCTTATCGCTCAACTGTGACTGGTGTTCTTCAGTAACAGACATCGTTGTCTCCAATTTGGCATTGTGTGCATCAAAAATGTGTGCACCTGTTATCGCTAACTGAATTGCCGGTTAGCTGCCTTGGTCGGGACGTCCAATCTTCTGCCCGCCCCTCGCAGACTAACTTCCTAGCATGTTAGTATGCTGTCGTGGATAGGTCAACAGGCCTGGCACCAGTCACTCAAAGGAGAGGGCACATGGCAACACCTGTTTTGTCACCGGAATGGATGCAGAGTTACGCCGATCTTTGGAACAAGACCGAGCTCACGCGTGAAGGTATGAAAAAACTCAGCATGGTCATTGAGTACCGCCTGGCGGAGGACGAGAGTCGGGCCGGTCAAGTCGAGGTCCGCGAAGGCGAAGTCGTTCGGGCGGGGGCGCCGGCGGCCGGCATCAAGCCTGATTATCTGCTGACGGCGAAGGTCGACACTTGGCAGCGGTTGGGGCGAAGTGAATTGTCGGTATCGAACGCAATGGTCACGCGGAAAGTTAAGTTCCGCGGTCCGACGGCCGTCGCCTTGGCCCACCTTCCGTCCCTGGAAGAAGCCATGTGCATGTTCGGCCAGATCGAAGACACGGACTGGGCCGTCTGACCGGCGGTAACCGCGGCCGGGCGCCACTTGGTGTGTCCGGCCGCGGCGCCGGGCTTCCTGGATGATCCACCCCCGACCGGTTTCCCAGTGAATTAACCAGTGATTTAAGTAGGACGATGGACCACGAACAGACGCCGACGAGGGATGGGACGGACCCTGACCGATACCGCTGGCAGGACCAGCACGGCGAATCCGTACTGAAAGCTCCTCTCCATGTGAACGGAACGACGTTTGACGGCCGGCTGCTTGGTTTCAGATTCTACGAGGACTCAGCTGTTTTGATGGACTTCAGCGGCCAGGAAGCAGTGCTGGCGAGACCAGGGGCTGACCATCCTGATGGGGCCTTCGGCCTTCTTGTAACAGCACCCGGGGCCGGTGGGGATCTCGCGTCCGCAGTGGCGCAACTACCCGATCAGCCCGCCCTGATTGTCATCGAGGGCGGCACTGAGCTCACCCGCGTCCTGTTATCACAGGAAGCTCGGCTGAGCAAGGGCCTGACCAGTGTCATAGTCGACGACGGCAGCACTGAGTACGCCGTGAATCTGATACGTTCCGGACAGGCGGACGCCGTCGCAAGAACCCAGGCGTGGGAGCAAGACGTCCCGCATCCAACCGAAAGTGAGAGATGAGCACGTGAAGTTGCTCACGATTCGCACTCCGAACGGTACACGGGCAGTCCGCCAGGTTGACGATGTACTCATAAAAGTGGATGGGTTTAACGACGTCGGCATGCTGCTGCGCAACCCTGACTGGCGCTCCATAGCTGACGCTGCCGACGGGGATCGTCACAGCCTTTCGGAAGCCGACCTCGCGCCAGTTATTCCTGTTCCCGGCTGTCAACGGTCATTAGGAATTGCCCCTAGGCGGCCAGCAGATCTGGTTGGGCCCCCATTAGCAGTCCAGCGTCTATGCGATAGCTAATTGGTTTTCTTGCGTCCAGGTTTCCCAGTAGCGGTTCGGCGTCATGCCGTCCAGGGATCCGTGGGGCCGTTCATGATTGTAGATAGCTTTCCATTCCTCGGCCAAGTACTTCGCTTCGGCCATGGTGTCCATGATTTCTCCGGAGAGTTGTTCCCTTCTGAATTGGGCGTTGAAGGATTCGATGAAGCCGTTCTGCCACGGTGATCCCGGGTCGATGAACGCCGTGTCCACACCGGCGGTGTTGCACCACTCGATCAGTGCCGCGGCGGTGAATTCCGGGCCGTTGTCACACCTGACGTAGGTCGGTGTGGTCCCGGTTTCGACGATGATGTTCTCCAGCACCGCAACCACGTCCGACGCTTTGAACGACCGCCGCGGGATGACCACCAGCGCGGTGCGGGTGAATCGCACCGGGTTTGATGGAGACATCGATTACCCGGAAGGATGATTCCCATGCCAGCACAACGGAAGTACCCAAACGAGCTGTTTGAGCGCGCAACGCGGATGGCCATGGATGCAAGGAAAGACCCTGCGACCAGGACCGGCGCGTTCCGCCGGATAGGGAGCTGAGGTGTACTACTGATGTGAGACACAGTTTGAAAGGATTGTGCTCATGTCTGCTCGACTTACCTATTCCGATGAGTTCAAGGCTGATGCCGTTGAGCTCGTGGTTTCATCTGGGCGTTCACCCGCCTCTGTCGCTCCGGAGCTCGGCATTTCCGTTACCGCGTTGAAACGCTGGGTGCGACTGTCCCGTGAAGGGCAAACGGAGGGCGGCGGCAAACCGGATGATCCGGTGGATCCTGCGAAATACAAGGCTTTGGAGGCACGGCTGCGCGAGCTGGAGAGGGAGAACGATTTCCTGAAAAAAGTTTCGGCGTTCTTCGCCAAAGAACAACGGTAGAGGACTTGTACCGAGTTGTTCAGGAGAAGAACGCCGACTTCCCGGTGGCCTGGATGTGCCGTCAGCTTGGTCTCCCACGGGCCACGTATTACCGGTGGCTGGACGCCGCAGAAACCCCGACCGCGCTCCGTCGCCGGGAGCTGACCGATCAGGTGAAGACCGTCTTCGATTCCTCCGACGGGATCTTCGGCCACCGTATGGTCCACACCAAATTGGCCGCCGCCGGCATCGAGGTTTCAGTGGGTACCGTGGCCGGGATTATGGCCGAGAACGGGTGGGTCGCCAAGCGGATGCGCGCCTTCAAGCGCACCACCATCCCCTCAGATCCGGACAAGGTCTTCGCGGACCTTATCGGCCGGGACTTCACAGCAGAAGCACCCGGAACGCGCCTGGTCGGAGACATCACCTACCTGCGCACTGACGAGGGATGGCTCTACCTGGCCACCGTCATCGACCTGTGCACCCGCATGGTCGTCGGCTGGGCTATGGCTGAACACATGCGCGCTTCGCTGGTCACCGGGGCCCTGACGATGGCCAGAGACCGCGGCCATTTGAGTCCCAACGCGATTTTCCACAGTGATCATGGAACGCAGTACACGTCACGCGAAATGGGCGCCTGGTGCGCCGGGAATAACATCCGCCAATCCATGGGCGCCACCGGGGTGTGCTGGGATAATGCCGTGGCGGAATCGCTGTTCTCATCGCTGAAAAACGAGTTTTACCATCACCACAGCTTCACCACCCGCCAGGACGCCAGACTGGCCACTATGCGCTACATCGAAGTGTTCTACAACCGCTGGCGGCCTCACACCAACAACGAAGGCCTGCGGCCGGCGACGGCTATGGCCAACTTCACAACCAGAAACCAACAGCTTCCCGCTGCTGCCTGACCGAAAAGAAACTACGCGACTGTCTCACATCCTTGACACACCTCAGTGTTGCAACGACCAGATGAACCTGCCCAGTACCGTGCGATCCGCTACACCCAGCGACTGGACGAAGCAGACGCTGTGGCCTCCGTTGGGTCCAAGGGCGATAGCTATGACAATGCCCTCGCCGAGGCGTTCAACTCACTGTTCAAGGCCGAACTTGTCCGCAACAAGGGCCCATGGCGGGACATCAACCATCTCGAGGTCGCCGTGGCTGAGTACGTAGATTGGTTCAACCACCGGCGTCTCCACGGCGAGATCGGCCATGTCCCGCCAGTCGAATACGAGCAGCTCCACGCAGTCCACCCGGCCCCGGAACTGCTCTCAATTTCCAACTAAAAACGCCTCCACAAAACCCGGGGCTTGACACACCTGAGCCCTCGGCGACAGTTCTCAGGCGCGCCACGGCGGCCAGGACATCCTGTCTTTGGGCACGGGTGTGGGACTGCTGGGAACGCTTCCCGAGCGCCCCGGTGCTCGACGCCGATTCTTCCGTTGAAGGAGATTTTTTCCTTAAGGTAGAGACTATTTTTCGATGTTGATTCCATGGTGTTGCGACTCCCGATTATTCGGGGGCGTTGCAACGATCACTAGAACTCGCCCGGGCAGGTTGGGTTGCTGGCCACCGGGGTGTTTAGGTCAGTGGCATGACTCCCTTTCCGTCCAGTACCTGGGTGAGGCGACGGAGTCGCCGGTGGTTTGGCAGACGTGGGCTTGGTGCAGCAGCCGGTCCACCGTCGCGGTGGCCATCCGGCGGTACCCCGCTGTGCCGACGCTTAATAGCTTCGTCTACAGCTCGGTCAGCTTCTCGGCAACAAAACCACCGATGGAAACGAGATGCTGAGTCGCAAGTTCCCGGGCACTGGAGCCGTCCCCGTTGGCGATGGCATCGAGGATTGCATGATGTTCGTGGTCTGCGGACAAAAACCACTGCTTCGGCCCTAATTTGCTGGTGATGGCCATCAGGAAGTCACTGCGGTCCCAGTAGGTCCTGGCGATGTTCAGGGTGTCGCCCGGCTGGGCAAGGAAATGTATAGCCCGGTGAACGCGGCGATTGAGGCTCAGGTACTCCTCCATGGGAAGATCAGGGTCCTCTTCAACCATGCGAGAAGAAAGTTCGACCGCGTTGCGCAGGATTACCAGCCCCGAAGCCGTTCGGCGCTCGGCTGCCATTTCTGCAGCGATGCCTTCGAGTGCCCCGAAAATGCGGTAGTAGTCCACTGTCCCGGCCGGCGAGGGGCGCACAACCCGGACGCCGACCTGTGGCACAACTTCCACGAAGCCATCGAGTTGGAGTTTCCTGAGGGCATCCATCACTGGCTGCCGGCTCGTTCCGAATGTGGTGGCGATTTTGAGGGCAACTAGCTCCTCGCCCAGCGAGTACTCCCCCATGATGAGCGAGCGCTTAATCGCGTCATATACGAAGTCCCTCTTTCGCGACCGGGACTGGCTCTCGGCGCTAAGGAGATCGTCGCCGTTCCACCGATCCTTCATGGCATCCATGAAGGAAATTCTAACATTTCAGAAGGGCCATTTCTTGCCCCCAAGAGCCAGAGGCCACCCCGTGAATCATGACGGGGATTGACCAGCCCGATGGCCCGCCTTTCGCCGCCCATGCCGACCGGCACGAGCTCGCCGGCGCGTTCCGCCAAGCCAATGAGGCTGCTCCATTCCCAGACAAAAGGAACTGCCTTAGGTGCAATGCCGTTTACTTAGTCTTATTTGTGTTAATCTTTCGGCGTGGCGGGACTGTGGAATTAACGGTGGATCCGGCTCGACACGCCAGGCGGTCTGCTTGGCAGGAATGAGCTGGATATGCCGGTGACACTGGACGCCGTGAAGACTGCGGACACCACTGCGAAACCAAAGGAAATTACGGAGGCTGAGGCCGCCCGTGAGCTGGTGAGGATGGCCCGGGAACAGGGACTGTCTCTGACTGGTCCTGACGGGCTGCTCAAGCAGCTGACCAAGACGGTCATAGAGACCGCGTTGGATGAGGAGCTCACAGAGCACCTCGGCTATGAGAAACACGACGCAGCCGGGAAAGAGACCGGCAACGTCCGCAACGGGACCCGGTCCAAGACTGTGCTGACGGGGACCACCGGGCCGGTGGGCATCGACGTTCCGCGCGACCGGGCGGGCACGTTCGAGCCGGTCATTGTCCGGAAGCGCCAGCGCCGCTTGAATGGGGTGGACGAGATGGTCCTCTCGCTCTACGCCAAAGGCCTGACAACAGGGGAAATCAGCGCACATTTCGTCGAGATCTAGGGGCTTCCGTTTCCAAGGAAACCATCTCGCGGATCACGGACAGGGTCATCGAGGAGATGAATGAGTGGCAGAACCGGCCGCTTGATGCCAGGTCTACGCGGCGATCTTCATCGACGCCATTGCGGTCAAGATTCGGGATGGTCAGGTGGCCAACCGGCCGATCTACGCCGCCATTGGCGTCATCCTGGACGGAGAGAAGGACATCCTGGGCCTGTGGGCCGGGGCCGGCGGCGAAGGTGCGAAGTTCTGGATGAGCGTTCTCACCGACATCAAGAACCGTGGTGTGAAAGACAGCTTCTTCCTGGTCTGCGACGGACTCAAGGGCCTGCCGGAAGTAGTGGGCAATGTCTGGCCGCTGACGACGGTGCAGACGTGCATCATCCACCTGATCCGCAACACCTTCCGGCTGGCCTCGAAAAAGGACTGGGACGCGCTCAAACGGGACGTCAAACCGATCTACACCGCCGTAAAGGCGGCAGCGGCCATGGCAGCATTCGAGGAGCTCACGGAGCGTTGGGGCAAGAAGTATGGCGCGATCGTGCGGCTATGGGAGAACGCGTGGGAAGAGTTCATCCCGTTCCTGGATTATGGAGCCTGTCGCAGAATGGCGTGTCCCAGCCCGGGCGGTGACGAGGGGCCTATCGGTCGGGGTAAGCGGCGGCGGGCTTGGCCGGGCACCGTCGGGGCCTCAGGCCGTTGCCGTGTGAATCTTCCGAATGTTGTAGGCGGCGGCCGCGAGGTTCAGCTCGCTTCGGGCTGCGTCGAGGCCTCTGCGGGAGAATCTGCTCAGGATCGTCTTGAGGGTGCCGATGCTGGGTTCGACGGTTGCGCCCCGGCGCTTGTATGCGGCTGATCCTTCAGGGGTTCGGAGGCGATGGGCCATCGCTTCCCGGACGTTCGCCCCGGCCGGCGGCGGGCCCGATGCCGATGATCGCACACTGCCTCGGCGTGCTGTTCGCGGCCCTTGCCCAGGGCGATGATCCTGTCGGGGCCCGGTGCCTCCAGGTTCTTGTTGCTGCAGTAGCCGGCATCGGCCAGCACGACCCCAATACGGTGCTCGGGCGAGCCAGTTCTCGCATGCAGGCCCGATGCGGCGTCGGTGGCCGCGGTCATCATGGGAACGAACGAGGGCA
Organism: Pseudarthrobacter phenanthrenivorans Sphe3; assembly: GCF_000189535.1. NCBI lineage: Bacteria > Bacillati > Actinomycetota > Actinomycetes > Micrococcales > Micrococcaceae > Pseudarthrobacter > Pseudarthrobacter phenanthrenivorans. Next base: position 18,431 of record NC_015146.1, on the reverse strand, counting down.
TGTCGTTGGGCTGCTGGTTCACATCGACGGCGGCGATGAGATGGTCACCCGTGACGGCGACCTGCGCGTTGTACCCCTGGACGAACCCCAGCCGTGTGGGCATCATCCGCGACTGCGGGTCTGTCGTGTTCGCGACGGCTATGGCCAACTTCACAACCAGAAACCAACAGCTTCCCGCTGCTGCCTGACCGAAAAGAAACTACGCGACTGTCTCACATCCTTGACACACCTCACTCGCCCGCTGCACTGCACCGCTGGATGAAGATCGCCGACAGAGAAGATGGGGTGAAGTCCGGGGCCGTGTCCGATGACGCCGCGAAGTTGCGGGAGGCCAACAAACGCATCCGGCTCCTGGAACAGGAAGCCGAAGTCATGCGCCGTGCCGTGGCCTACCTGTCCCGGGACATCAATCCAAAAAAATGATGTACCCGCTGGTCCGCGAACTGGCTGCCAGGGACGCCCCGATCAGGGTCCCCGTGGCAGTGTCCTGCCGGGTACTGAATTTCTCCAGACAGGCCTACTACCAGTGGGCCGCCAACCCCGTCCCCACCCGGGACTGGGAGGAAGCCCACCTGATCAACGCCGCCCACGACCACCACCGCGACGATCCTGCCTTCGGCTACCGGTTCATCGCCGATGAGATCAACGCCGGACCCCATCCCGTGGCCAGCGAATGCCGGATCTGGCGGCTGTGCTCCCAGAACGGCATCCTCTCGGTGATCCACCGCCGGCGCCGGTCAGGGCTCAAGGCCGGCCCTCCGGTCCACGATGACCTCATCGAACGGGACTTCAGTGCCACGGCACCGAACCGGAAATGGCTCACGGACATCACCGAGCACCACACCGCGGAGGGCAAGCTGTACCTGTGCGCGATCAAGGACCTGCATTCGAACCGGATCGTCGGGTACTCGATGGACGGGAGGATGAAAGCGTCCCTGGCCGTCGCCGCCCTGGACCACGCTGTGGCCCTGAGGAAACCGGCCGGCACGGTAGTCCACTCGGACAGTGAGACTGTCGGAACCGGTATTCCCTGAGGATCCTTGACTCGCAGGGTGATGGATGCGACAGGATGCTGGTGCCGGGTGCGCCCAGGGTTCTTGACCCTCACTCCGATCGACAGCTGTGTCTTTCCCCGGATCTGTCAGTCCCCAGGCGTACCCAGTGAGGCGCTAGGCCTCGCCGCCGGAGTGACCTAAGGAGAGCCTGCGCCAAGTGTGCTCATCACTGTCTTGTCCGCCGGTGGTCGATGCCCGGGGCCGTGCCCCTTGCACATCGGATGGACCGGAGGAAAACGACATGACCAGAACGCCCGAAACCAGCGAGCCGGACCAGGCACCGACGCCCGTCTTCGCCGGCGTCGACACGCACAAAGAACTCCACGTCGCCGCCGTCATCGATGCCGGCGAGACAGTGCTGGGCACTAAGAGCTTCCCGACAACACGCACCGGCTACCGGGCAATGCTCGCCTGGATCGGCGATTTCGGTGACTTGGCCCGGATCGGTGTCGAGGGCACCGGATCCTATGGTGCCGGCCTGACCCGACACCTTGCCAAAGCCGGTGTCATGATCCTTGAGGTCGACCGGCCCGACCGGTCTGACCGCCGCCGTAAAGGCAAGGACGACGATCTGGACGCAATCAATGCAGCCCGCGCCGCACTGCATGGCCGACGCACCAGCATCCCAAAAAGCAAGGACGGCGCCGTCGAAGCTCTGCGCGTGCTGCGCATCACCCGCGCGCACGCGGTCCGGGAGCGCCGCAGCGCCCTGCAACTCCTTCGGATGTCGATCGTCTCCGCGCCGGAGGTGCTTCGCGACCAAGTCCGCCACCTGACCCGGATGCAGCTCATCCGCACCCTCGCTGCATGGCGGCCGGACGTATCAAACGCGACCGACCCCATCACCGCCTACCGGGTCTCGATGAAGTCCCTGGCCCGCCGCTACCTGGAACTCACCGACGAGATAACCGACCTGGACGAGCTCATCAACCCCATCGTCCAAGCCCTCGCACCCCAACTCCTCGAACGCGTCGGAATCGGCATCGAAGTCGCTGGACAGTTCCTCGTAACGGCCGGTGACAACCCCGAGCGGATGAAATCCGAAGCCGCATTCGCGATGCTCTGCGGCGCTTCACCCCTACCCGCGTCCTCCGGAATGACACAACGGCACCGACTCAACCGCGGCGGCGACCGCCAAGCCAACCGCGCCCTGCACCTCGCCGTCATCAGCCGGATCAGGCTCGACCCGAGAACGCAGACGTACGTCGCGAAAAAGACCGCCGAGGGGCACTCCAAGATGGAGATCATCCGCTGCCTGAAGCGATACCTCGCCCGAGAGGTCTACTTCATCCTCAACCCCGGCCACCAGCACATCGTCCCGAACACCAGGCAACACCGAAACGCCGCTTGACACTTAGGAGAGCATCAGAGGGTCCCAGTTCAGATCCAGAAAGTTCGTCTTGGCGCTGAACACCTACGGCCTGCACGGATCGATGGGCCGGGTAGGGGCCTGCGGTGACAATGCTGCGATGGAATCGTTCTTCTCCCTGCTTCAGAAGAACGTCCTGAACCGGAAACGATGGGAAACCCGGGCCGAGCTCCGGCTGGCCATCACGACCTGGATCGAGCACAGCTACCACCGAAAACGCCGTCAACGCGCCCTCGGACGGCTGACACCCATCGAGTTTGAGACAATAAAAAACGCGGCCTTAGCCGCGTAAGAAAATATCAACCCCAGCTGTCAACTAAACATTCAGCAGTCCCGCCGTCCGTCAGACGAAGGATCTCTTCCGTGAGATCAACTTCTTTGGTGTTGATGACGTCCGTAGCTCCCAGTTCCTTGGCGAGATCGAGCCGGGAGGTGTGGATGTCCACCGCAATGATGCGGGAGCACCCCGCTACCGCTCCGGCCATGATTGCACCTGATCCCACCGCGCCCGTACCGATGACCACAAGAGTGCTGTTCAGCGAGGGCTTGAGTTCGTTAAGCACTGCCCCGGCCCCGGTTTGGATGCCGCAGCCCAACGGGGCAACGATCTCCAACGGAACGTCGGATCCAATCCGGACGACGCTTTCCTCTACAACGTTGGCGTAGGTAGCGAAGGAAGACTGGCCGAAGAAATGGGAGGAAATGACTTCCCCGTCTTTGCTCAAGGCAGTGGTTCCGTCGGTCCTTCTGCCCCCGAAGTCTGCTGCGAAGAGGTTCTCGCAGTACGCCATCTCTCCGGACCGGCAACGGTCACACTTTCCGCAGTAAGCGGCAGCAAGCAAGACATGGTCGCCCGGCTGCACAGTTGTGACCGAGGCCCCAACTTTCTCTACAACTCCGGCACCTTCATGTCCAAGAACGGCGGGCAAGGGCGTCGGATACACCTGGTCCCGGACAATCGCATCCGTGTGGCACACACCGGTAGCCACCATCTTTACGAGTACTTCGTTCGGACGAAGTTCGTCCAGCTGAAGTTCTTCAATCCTGAGCGGCTGATTCGGCGTGCGGGCCACTGCTGCGGTTACCTGCATGGTCATGTCTTCCTCGGAGATTCTTCGTGGTTGTTTGCTGCTGGATGTCTTGATTTAGAACGGGTACTGCTGGTCAGACTGCTCAACGGTGATCCACTTGAGCTCTGTAAATTCGTTGATTACTGCCCGCCCATCAAACCGGCCGTAGCCGCTGTTCTTCATGCCCCCATAAGGAGCCTGGGCTTCATTTTGGACCGTCGCCCCGTTGACGTGGACGTGGCCGGCTTGGATCCGCATGGCCACCTGCAGGGCCCGGGTGCTATCGGCGCCAAAAACTGCGGCCGCCAGGCCATACTCGGTGTCGTTGGCTACCTGAACTGCCTCTTCCACGCCGGAGACGCGGACCACAGTAGTGATCGGGCCGAACGTTTCCTGGTCGTAAATGGACATTTCCGGGCTTACTTTGTCCACTATGGTGGCAGGCATGGAGGCGCCGTTTGCACGGTCACCGACCACGAGTTCAGCCCCCTTGGCAAGAGCATCCTCAATGAGGCCGTTGATCCTCGTGCCGGACTCTTTCCGGATCATCGGACCAACGATGCAGGCTTCGTCCGTCAGAGGGTCCCCCGCGCTCAACTGCGCTGCACGTGCTGCGAACTTTGCTACGAACTCGTCCGCAACCTTCTCATCAACCACGAAGCGCTCGGTCGACATACAGATTTGGCCTTGGTAAAGGAAAGAGCCAAAGACGGCTGCGTTGACGGCGCCATCGATGTCAGCGTCGTCAAGAACCACAAGGGGTGCCTTGCCGCCCAACTCCAGCAGTGCTGGCTTCAAGTGCCGCGCGGCCTTCTCCGCAATGATGCGGCCTACCGCTGTCGATCCGGTGAAGTTGATCCGGCGGACGGCAGGATGGGCGATGATGGCTTCGACCACCTGGTCCGAGTCTTCCGCGGTGCTCGTAATGAAGTTGAGGACACCTGCGGGCACGCCGGCCTCGTGCAGAACCTCGGCGATGATGGCGTGTGTCCGTGGACTGGTTTCCGAGGCGCGGAATACCACCGTGTTGCCGCAGACAATTGGGTAGGCAATGGCCCGGGCAGCGAGGACTCCTGCTCCGTTCCAAGGGGCCATGCTGAGAACTACACCTGCGGGCTGCCGAACAGTCATCGAAAGTGTGCCCGGCTTGTCAGTGGGGAGCGTCTCGCCCTGGATTTGGGTAGCCAGACCAGCAGCTTCCCGGAACAATTGGGCCGTGAGGAAGACGTTGAAGCCGGCCCAGAGCTGAGCCGCACCAACTTCCGACATCATCGTTTCGATGAATTCCGGGCCGCGACGCTCCATGATTTCGGCGGCCTTGAGCATCACGGCACGTCGTTCGCTGGGCCCTGAGATGGACCACGTGGTGAACGCCTTCGCAGCAGACTCAACTGCGTCAAGTGCGTCGTTTACATCGGCTGCTGCGCTTTCGGTCACTAAAGCACCTGTCACCGGGTGACGGCGTTCGAACGTTTTACCTTCGCGGCCGTTCCGGGCCTGGTTGTCAATGATGAGTTGCGTTTGCAAGATGACTCCTTCGTGGATGCTCTTACCCGCCCGTACGGTGCGGCCGGGTTCTTGTTTCTAGTGGTGGATGGTGTTGCTGGTTGCAGGAGCCCCTGCAGCGCCGCCCTTGGTCTCGGTGTCGCGAGGGCGGGGCACGGTCAGGACCGCTATCGCCCCAATTGCTGCAGCGATAGCCCAGACGGAGAAGTTGATGAAGTTGCCAAGCGCCGCGGCAACAAGGACACCTCCACCAGAAATGGCCAGAACGGCCCCAATACGCCCGATGCCCAAGGTGATTCCCAAGGCCGTGGCTCGTGTTGCACCGGAGAAGTAGGTGGCAACAAAACCGTTGACGAGAATCTGGGCTCCCACTGACCCAAATCCGACCACTGCGACCAGGGCGTACATGGCCACGAGCGGCATGATGCCTGTTCCCATGAGGACAAGCGCCATTCCGGAGCTGGCAAAGGAGACTGCTGTGACCCGTCGCGGCCCGAAACGGTCCGCCAGCCGTGAGGACACCAGGACACCAACAACAGCCCCGATGTTGACGGTAAGGAGGAAAGTCAGAGACGAAGCCAAGGAGTACTTGGCGATGATCATCAGCTGTGGCAACCAGGTATTAAGCCCATATACGAGCGTTTGGCCACAAATGCCGGCGAGGCAGAACAGGACCATGGCGCCCAGCAGTCGCCCGGTCAGCAGGGTGCGGAAACGGCCCTTCTCCGGAGCATCTCCTTGGACCTTGGCTGGGGGCAGCAGTTCCAGTCCGTACTCCGCAACGACTCGCTCTGCTTCGGCGCGGTTACCTTTTGCAACCAGGAATGCCGGAGACTCGGGGAGGTACTTGAACAGCAACGGAACCACGATCACAAGAGGAATGCCCCCGAGCGCGAGCATTCCCCGGAATCCAAGAGTTGGCAGGAACGCGAGTGCAAGGAGCGCGGCCAGTATGCCTCCGACGGCGTAACCGGAAAACATCAGCGCGTTGTTGAAGTTGCGTTTGTTCGACTGCGAGAACTCCACGGTCAGTGCGATTGCTGTGGGGATGACCCCACCGAGCCCCAGCCCGGCGAGGAAACGGAACAGTCCAAAGAGCTCTGGGGTCGGCGCCCAGGCCGTCAGCAGCATCAGGAGCGAGAAGGACGCAATGGAGACCATCATGACCTTCCGGCGACCCACGACGTCGGTCAGGTACCCGATCAAAATTGCACCGATGAACATGCCAGCCAAAGCGTAGCTGCCGATGGCGCCAGTCTCTACGGGAGTCAAGCCCCAAGGCTCGTAGGCCAACAACTTGGGAACGATCGCGCCGTAAACGACCAAGTCGTACCCGTCGAAGACGATCGCCAGGAAACAGAGGAAGATGACAACTGCGGGAGATTTGCCGGCCCGCTTGGGCGAAGAAGTGTGGGGGAAAGCCATTGGGACTCCAGGTGGTATACACAACACTGTGATGTGCCTGAGATTCAGGATGGATCGTCTGTGATCTGACCCACGTTCGAATGTAACATAAATATGTTAGGCGTCAAGAGATCTGTTGCACGTCGCTGGGTCGCAGGGCAGTACCGAAGGAGCATTATGCAGTGGAAACCAAGAGCGTTGATCCTCGACCTGTTCGGGGATTACCTCCGATACGCCGGCAGTGAGGTCCGGCTGGCTGACATAACCGAGCTCCTTGCCGTCTTTGATATAGAACCCGCTACCGTACGGGTCAACTTGTCCCGGCTGCGCAAAGAGGGCTGGTTCACCACACGGCGAGTGGGTCGGGAAACGGTGTATTCCCTTACCCCCCATCTGCTGGAGATCTTGAATGAGGGGCGCGAACGGATCTTCCACCGCCGCAGCGAGGAGTGGGGAGGGCGCTGGACGATGGCTATTTACCAGGTGCCCGAGGCTGACCGCGCCGTCCGCGAACAGCTCCGCAAGCAACTTGCGTGGCATGGTTTCGGGCAATTGTCGCCCTCAACCTGGTTGAGTCCACATGACCTGATGGCTGAAGTCCGGGAGATTGGCGCCGAATATCCGTCCGCGAAAGTAGACGCCCTCTGGTGCGGGACAGGCAATATGCAGGAGGACCGCGACCTTGCAGCGCGCTGCTGGGACCTGGAGCAGCTTGGCGAGGATTACCACGAGTTCATCCGGGCGTACGCGACGTCGGACAACGAAGTCTTGAATGCGGACAAGGAGGGGCGTACCGCGCTCATCGAGCGAATGCACCTTATCGGCGACTTTCGCCGCTTCTTGTTTCGAGACCCCTACCTGCCGCGGGAGCTGCAGCCGGGCGGCTGGCCAAGCGATGATGCCTATCGCCTATTTGGCGCGGTTCACCGGCAGCTCGGACCGGCCGCGACGGGGTTCGTATCGGGAGTTGTCGGAGAACCGGTTGGACCGGGGCTTGAGGTTACGACTGAGCTTGCACGCACCCACGCGTGAGGTTGATGTAACAAATTCTTGACGGGACACTTGAATTAGTTACATAATTCTTGGTGAGACCTCTCTCACTGATTTCCCAACTTAGAAGGTGGCATCGATGGCACTTCGCGTAGCCTGCATTGGCGGCGGTCCTGGCGGACTGTTCTTCTCAACCCTGTTCAAGCAGACCGTTCCCGACGCCGAGGTCGTGCTATTTGAACGCAACCAGGCCACCGATGCTTTCGGCTTCGGTGTGGTCTTTTCCGATGCGACACTGAACCGCATCAATGACGCTGACCCCGTGGTCCGGGACGGCCTCCGCGACCACGGCACGCACTGGGACGACATCGAAGTCTGGCTCAAAGGTGAACAGAAAGCCTTCACTGGCAACGGCATGGCAGCCATCTACCGTAAGACCCTCCTGCAGTTGATGCAGGAACGGGCAGCAGAAGCCGGCGTCGAGATGCGCTTTGGGCAGTACGTACCTGATTTGTCGCAGCTCAAAGACTTCGACCTGATCGTCGGCGCGGACGGCGCCAATTCATCGACCCGCGAACAGCTCGGCGAAAGCCTGGGCCACACCGCAGAAACGGCAAGCGCCAAGTTCATCTGGTTCGGCACGAGCCACATATTCAAGGGCATGACATTTATCCACCGCAAGAGCGAGTTCGGCAACTTCGCCGTGCATGGCTACCCGATCAGCGACAATCTGAGCACCTTCATCGTCGAGACCGACGAGGAGACCTGGCGCAAGGCCGGACTCGACGAATTCGATGTCAGCCAGCCGCCTGGTCCTTCGGACCTGAAGACCCAGCGATTCCTCGAAAAACTCTTCGCCGAGGACATCAACGGGGAGCCGCTAGTGGCTAATAGCTCCCGTTGGGCTAACTTCCGCACCCGCCGTACGCGCACATGGCACAAAGGAAAAGTCGTGTTGCTCGGGGACGCCGTGCACACAGCCCACTTCTCCGTAGGCTCGGGCACCAAGATGGCCATGGAAGATGCCATCACACTTGTCCGTGAAGTAGCTGCCCACCAGGATGACCTCGAACAAGCTTTCACAAACTACGAGGCCGAACGCCAGCCACAAGTGGCCAAAATTCAGAACCAGGCACGCGGCGGCCTTAGCTGGTGGGAGCACTTCGGCAGATATTACGACGCGTTCGACCCTACACAGTTCACATTCCATTTCTTCTCCCGCAGCATCGACATAGACAAGATCCGCCTGCGTGACCCGGAGTTGGTCGCTTCCACGGAACAGGACTGGCTGGACAGGCACGGGAACGCTCCGCTTGGAACGCCCCTGACTGCGGGGACGGCCGAGTTCAGCGGGCGCGTGCTGGCGATCTCGCCCGAGGGCGCAGGTGCGTCCTTGACCGGTGCAGGCGGCAGCCTTGCTCTGGTCACTGATCCAGCTGAAGCCAATATCAGTAACGGGCTGCTACTCACAGCACCGGATACGGAAGCGGGTCTGGCGGCCGCTTTTGCGCAACTGCCTGCCGAGGCTGGCGCTGTTGTGATCCGGGGCGGCAACGCATTCACCCGGATACTCCTTTCGGAGGAAGCCCGTCTCGGGCGCGGTCTGACAAGTGTCATCGTCGATGATCGAGGACCGGCGTCAAACCTGACTTTGGTGCTCTCCGGCCGTGCAGACGCTGTCGTGCCGGCAAGTGTGGAGGTTTCCAATGCATAGCTTGTCCCCCCTCTTTGCCCCCCGTGGCATCGTCGTCGTAGGTGCATCGTCCAGCCCCGAAAAGCTCGGTGCAGTCATGGCGCAATCCCTCTCGAGCTATGGCGCACCTGTCGAGCTGGTGAACAACCGGGGCGAGAACGGAATGCACACCAGCATCCCAGAGGCTGCTGCCGCAATTCCCGGCGGCCCTGACCTGGCCGTGCTCTGCGTCCCTGCAGCCGCAACTGCCCAAGCATTGCGTGACAGCGCAGCGCACGGCGCCAAAGCAGCTTTGGTTTGCGCAGGGGGTTTTGAAGAAGCGGGCGGACCCGGCATCGAATACTCCGCACAGGTAAAGGATGCCGTTCGTGACACTGGCATCCGCCTGCTCGGCCCGAACACCTCGGGCTTCTTCGTCCCGGGCCGGAACTTGCGGGCAAGTTTCGTCCCCGGTGTCGCTGAGCTGGAGCCGGGCTCGGTGGCCGTTGTGGCCGCCAGCGGCGGTGTAAACCACGTCCTGGCCTTCCACCTGCAACGTTCCGGTGCAGGCGTCAGTCTCGCTGTCGGTATCGGAGCAGGCACGGACATCACCGCACCCGACGTATTGGACTACCTGATCACCGATCAGCAAACCAAGGCTGTTGCCCTCCACCTGGAAACCGTTTCGGATGGTCCTGCCCTTATTGACGCCGTTTCCCGCCTTAGTGCAGTCAAGCCCGTTGTTGCGCTGGTCGTGGGCCGTAATGACGTGTCCGAATTCGCCCAGTCGCACACCGGTGCTTTGGCCACGTCCTGGCGGACCACCCGTTCTGTCCTCAAGCAGGCAGGCGCCGTGATTGTCGACGACGAGAACCAGTTGGTAGCCGCAGTCACTGCCCTTGCAGGGCGTCGGCTTGCTCCGGCTGCCGATCCTGGCGTCGGACTCATCACCGGCCAAGCGGGTCCCGGCCTGTTGATTGCCGATGCCCTCCACGGCGCTGGGGTGGCTGTCCCACGACTTGCCCAAGCCACCCAGGACCTCATCGGCACGCTTCTACCGCCCTTAACCTTCCAAGCCAACCCCGTGGATACGGGCCGGCCCGGGCCCGGATACGAGAAGATCGTTGCGGCAGTCGCTGCTGACCCGGCCATCGACGTCGTAGCAGTCTACGGGCTGACCGAACCTGTGACGGACCTGCCACTTTCCGTCGTCGAGTCGGGCGCCGCAGAGACAATGTCTTTCGTGATCGGCGTGGACGGGCCCGAAGGCGACCTGGAACGCGCTCGGAAGTCGGCCCAGCAACATGATCTGCCGCTGATCTCCGGACCAACGTCCCTGTCCCAGGGCCTCATCGCTTTGGTGAACGATGCACGGGGGCAGTTCCGCTCCGTCACTCAAGAGCGGAACTTCATCTGGCCTGACCTCGAAGGACCCTGGGACGAAAACCGTGCCAAGGAACTCCTCGGCGCCCTGGGTATCACCACACCGTCACGGCGAAGCTGCACCAACCGCACCGCCGCGCACGAAGCCTTGCTGGAGCTCGGAGGGCCCGTGGCGGTCAAGCTGCTCGACGCGGCGGTCCTGCACAAGACCGAGATTGGTGGTGTCCACTTGGGCGTTAAGTCCACCGAAGACATGGACCGGGCTTTGGACGCCCTGGAAGCCGCTGGCGCACGTGAATTCCTGGTTGAAGCGATGGCCCCCTCCGGAATTGACCTGGTGGTAGGGGTCCGTCGGGATCCTGTCTTTGGACCGATTGTGGTTCTTGGCCTGGGCGGCACCGCGGCCGAGGTTTATGCCGATGTTTCCATCCGCTCCGCTCCCCTGTCAGATCTCGCAGCGGACAGCATGCCCAACGAGTTGTTGGCTCGCGAGCTCCTGCACGGCTTCCGCTCCGGGCCACTGCTGGATGCAACTGAACTGTCTGCCGTGTTGGTCAAACTTGGAGACGCACTTGTGGCCAATGAAGCTATCGCCGAAATCGAAATCAATCCCTTGCGCCTGACACACGAAGGACTCGTGGCGCTGGATGCCGTAGTTATCAATGTCGAGGAGGACATTCAATGACCAGCCACACCAGTGAAGGCACTGTCCCCTGGCCAGCAGAACTTGCTGCAGAATTCCGCCGGAAGGGCTACTGGGAGGACCGGGCCCTGGGCAGCTACGTCCTGGACACCGCCGACCGCTTTCCCGACAAGGTGGCGTTAGTAGAGGGCGATGTCCGCATCACCTATGCCGAGCTGGCCAACCGCATGGACGCCGCAGCCGAACGCCTTCTCCAGCTTGGACTCAAAGCAGATGACCGCATCATGCTCCAGCTGCCGAACGGATGGCAGTTCACCATACTCACGCTGGCGTGTTTCCGTGCCGGCATCGTCCCTGTCATGGCGTTGCCTGCGCACAGGAAATACGAGCTGTCCTTCCTGACAGAACTCTCCGAGTCCCGCGCCATCGCCGTCCCGGACGCAATCAAGGATTTCGATCACCAGGCCATGGCCGAGGAACTCGCTGAGTCCATTCCGTCCCTTGATCTGATCCTCGTTTCCGGCGCCGCTAACCCCCTCAACATTCGCCTGAACGACATCCTTGCCCCCGGGACGGACGCTGCCGGGGCCCGGGCCAGGCTGGATGCATCGGCGCCATCTCCGGATGCGCCTGCTCTGTTCCTGCTCTCAGGGGGCACTACCGGGCTGCCCAAGCTCATCACCCGCACTCACAATGACTACGCGTACAACATCAAGGCGACGTCTCTGCCAACGGCCGTTGCTGAGGACACCGTTTACCTCGGTACTCTGCCGGCGAGCCATAACTTTCCCCTCGCCTGCCCGGGGATCTTGGGCATACTGTTCGCCGGCGGCCGAGTGATCATGCTGCCCAGCCCCGAGCCACGCAAAGCCTTTGCTGCCATTGAACGCGAAGGCGTCACACTCTCCACCGCGGTCCCCGCGGTGGCGCAGCGCTGGATTGAACACCAGGAGGAAGTGGGCGGCAACCAGCTGGCGAGCCTGCAGGTCATCCAGGTTGGCGGTTCCAGGCTCCCGGATGAGATCGCCTACAAGGTCAAGCCCGTGTTGGGTGCAACCTTGCAGCAGGTCTTTGGCATGGCCGAGGGTCTCATCAACACCACGCGGCTGGATGACCCCGAGGACGTTATCTGCACGACCCAGGGCCGTCCCGTATCCGAGGCTGACGAAATTCGGATTGTGGATGAGGCAGGCAATGACTTACCCGACGGGACTGCTGGAGCCATCCTCACGCGCGGCCCCTACACACCTCGCGGCTACTACCGCGCGCCGGAGGCCAACGCCCGGGCGTTCACCCCTGATGGCTGGTACGCCAGCGGGGACATCGTGGAGCGCCGCCCGGACGGAAATCTCATTGTCCAGGGACGCGACAAGGACATGATCAACCGCGGCGGAGAAAAAATATCGGCCGAGGAAATCGAAAGCCTGGTCTACCGCATCGAGGACATCACCATGGCGGCCGCCATCGCCATGCCGGATCCGGTGCTCGGTGAAAAACTCTGCCTCTACATCACCGTGAAACCGGGCACGGAGGTAACTCTTGAACAGATTCAAAAGATGCTCCGCGACACCGGTGTGGCTGCGTTCAAAATTCCCGAACGCCTGGTGGTCGTCGATGAACTCCCTGCCACAAAAGTCGGCAAGATCAACAAAAAAGAGCTCCGTGCCGATATCGCAGAACGGCTGGCCACCGCCAGCGCCCACTCTAAGTAGAGGATTGCCATGACTGAGAACATCACCCATGAGTCAGTGGCTGCCAGCCACACGCTGCCGGAGCCCACGGCGGAGGAGGCTGCCCAGCTGGAGCAGCTGTACCGGGACTTCGACAAAGAGAACCTGATCCCGCTGTGGACCGAGATCGGTGACCTGATGCCGATGGTCCCCTCCCCCAAGGCCGTGCCGCACGTCTGGCGCTGGAATGACCTTTACCCGCTGGCTGCCCGTGCCGGCGACCTGGTTCCGGTGGGCCGCGGCGGCGAACGCCGCGCCATTGCCCTGGCCAACCCCGGCCTGGCCGGCACCCCGTACGCGACCCCCACACTGTGGGCCGCCATCCAGTACCTGGGCGGCCGGGAAACAGCCCCCGAGCACCGGCACTCGCAGAACGCGTTCCGGTTCGTCGTCGAGGGTGAGGGCGTGTGGACCGTGGTCAACGGCGATCCCGTCCGGATGTCCCGTGGTGACTTCCTGCTCACTCCGGGCTGGAACTTCCACGGCCACCACAACGACACCGATGAGCCCATGGCCTGGATCGACGGCCTGGACATCCCGTTCGTGCACTACGCCGACGCCGGGTTCTTCGAGTTCGGCACGGAGCGCGTCACCGACGAAGCCACCCCTGATATCTCCCGTTCGGAGCGGCTTTGGGCCCATCCCGGACTCCGTCCGCTCTCCGGGCTCGATGACACCACCAACTCCCCCATCGCGGCGTACCGGTGGAAGTACACCGACGCAGCGCTGCGTGAACAGCTGCTTCTCGAGGATGAGGGCCACCCGGCTACGGTGTCCCAGGGACATGCCGCCGTCCGGTATACCAACCCCACCACGGGCGGGGACGTCATGCCCACCATCCGGGCCGAGTTCCACCGGCTGCGCGCCGGCGCCACCACCGAGACGGTCCGCGAGGTCGGTTCCAGCGTGGGGCAGGTCTTCGAAGGCACCGGCACCGTGACCCTGAACGGCGAAACCAGGCAGCTGGCCAAGGGCGACCTGTTCGTGGTCCCGTCCTGGGCCGCCTGGTCCCTGCAGGCCGAAACTGAATTCGACCTGTTCCGCTTCAGCGACGCCCCCATTTTCGAGCGCCTGAACTTCAACCGCACCTACATCGAAGGACGCACCAAGTAATGAAACTCCTCACCCTCCGCACCGCTGAAGGAACGAAGGCGGTCCGCCAGGACGGCGACACCCTCACCGAGATCCCGGGCTTCGCCGACGTCGGGGCACTGCTGAAGGATCCCAACTGGGAAACCACTGCCAAGGAAGCCAACGGTGCAACGCACGCGCTCGACGGCGCTGACCTCGCCGCCGTCGTGCCTTCCCCGGGGAAGATCATCTGCGTGGGGCACAACTACCGCAACCACATCAAGGAGATGGGTCGCGAGGTCCCGGAGTATCCAACCCTGTTTGCCAAGTACGCCGAATCCCTGATCGGGCCCAATGATGACCTGGCCCTGCCGCAGGAATCGGACGCGGTGGACTGGGAAGCAGAGCTGGCCGTCGTGATCGGCAAGGCAGGCCGCCGCATCCCGGAGGCAGAGGCCGGCGACCACATCGCCGGGTACTCTGTGCTGAACGACATCTCGATGCGCGACTACCAGTTCCGCACCATCCAGTGGCTGCAGGGCAAGACCTGGGAGAAGTCCACCCCGTTCGGTCCAGCCCTCGTCACCGAGGACGAATTCACCCCCGGGCCGCTGATGACCTCGGCCGTTGACGGCGAGGTCCAGCAGAGCACCCCCACCTCCGACCTGGTATTCAGCCCAGAGTTCCTGGTCTCCTACATCTCCACGATCATCACGCTGAACCCGGGCGACGTGATCGCCACCGGCACCCCCGGCGGTGTTGGCCACGCACAGGACCCCAAGCGCTACCTGCAGGAGGGCCAGGTCCTGGTCACCACCATCGAAAGCCTGGGCCAGCTGACCAACCGCGTGGTAAAGGAAGCCTGATGGTTGCCCGGCACGACCAGGCCACCGATCCGGTCCTGCTCGAAGGGCTGCTGCAGGCCAGGCGTGGAACCGCGTTCTTCGCCCGCAAGCTCAACGAGCTCACCGACGCGGAACTGGACGGGGACTCTCTGCTGCCGGGCTGGACCCGCCGCCACGTTGTAGCCCACGTGGGTTACAACGCCCGTGCTATCGCCCGGCTCGTCGAATGGGCAGCCACCGGGGTGGAAACACCCATGTACTCCTCTCCCGAGGCACGCAACCACGAGATCGACTTCGGCGCGACGCTGTCCCCGATCGCCCTGAGGAACCTCTTCGACCACTCCGCCGTGCACCTGAACGTGGAATGGCGCGACCTGCCCGCCGACGCCTGGCACCACAAGGTCAAAACCGCCCAGGGCAGGACTGTCCCAGCAGAAGAGACCGTGTGGATGCGCACCCGCGAAGTCTGGCTCCACGCCGTGGACCTGGACAACGGGGCCACCTTCAAGGACATCCCGGCACCCGTGCTGGAACGGCTCCTCAAGGACATCACCGGCGCCTGGCACACCCGCGGGACCGACAGCGGGCTCCTGGTGACAGTGGACGGCACGGACTTGGCGTTCGGCGACACCGGTGCCACCAACCCGGCGACCATCACCGGTCCCCTGCCCGCCGTCGTCCAATGGGCCGCCGGGCGCGGTTCCCACGGAATCGCCGCAACCGGGCCGGGCACTGCGGAAAGCACGCCCACCGCACCAAAGTGGATCTAGGCGAGGGGCTTTGGCGATGACGAGAATGCTGATTATTGGACCTCCCGGTTCCGGAAAAGGAACGCAGGCGGAGCGGATCTCAGAACGTCTGGGCGTTGTGGCCATCTCCACCGGCGACATCTTCAGGGCCAACGTGAAGGGGGAAACCCCGCTCGGCGTCGAGGCCAGGAAGTACATGGAGAACGGTGACTTTGTCCCGGACAGCGTGACCAACAAAATGGTCCGGGACCGCCTGGGCGAGTCCGACGTCGAAAATGGCTTCCTGCTGGACGGCTACCCGCGCACCACCGCGCAGGTGGACTACCTGGACGGGATTCTCTCCGCCGGTGACGAGAAGCTTGATGTGGTCCTGCAGCTGACCGCCGATGATGAGGAGCTGGTGCACAGGCTCCTGGGCAGGGCTAAGGAAACGGGCCGGAGTGATGACAACGAAACCGTCATCCGCCACCGCCTGGACCTGTACCACGAGCAGACCGAGGCCGTGGTGGCGAAATACGCCGGGCGCGGCATCCTCACCAAAGTCGACGGCATCGGGACCGTCGACGAAGTCACCGATCGCGTTATGCAAGCCATCAAGACCGCACAGGCAGCCTAGCCAGGCCCCTCCAGGCCTTAGTGTCGCTGCTTCACGTGGCTATCTAATCGATTCACTAACAAGAACGGCGCCCGGTACCCGCGTGTGCGGTTTCCGGGCGCCGTTCGTGTTTTTGAGGCTGCCTGCTGCTTAGGCCAATGCTGCGAGGGTGCGGTTGTCGCTACGGCCAAAGACCAAAGCGTCGATGGAGAAGCGGCCTGCCCCGACGATGGCGAGGGCTGCGGAGCCGGCTGCGAGGACGAGCACGAGTTCGTAACCACCTTTATCAGCGAAGATTCCGGCCGGGGCGTGTACCAGGAAGAGGGCGCCAAGCATGTCCAGTGCCAGGAGTATGGCCACGGGACGAACCAGCACGCCGACAATTATGGCGGCGCCCCCAAGGAGTTCCAGGAAGCCGATCACCGGAGCAACCATTTGCGCGGCCGGTACCCCCATCTGCGCGAAGGATGCCTGGGTGCCGGGGATGGTGTAGTCGAAGATCTTCTGCCAGCCATGGGCGAAGAAGATAACGCCCACAACGAGGCGCAGGACTGCACGGGCGATATTGGACTGGGTGCCAGCGGGCTGGATCGTAGAAGTCATGGTGCGGTCCTTTGCTTGCCTTCTGAAGCCGGCAGTAGCGGTCCTCAAAAGGAGAAAGTTGACGTTTCAAGTAATAGCCTAGGACCAATTACTTGTCGTGTCAACTAATTTCGTGGGGCGCACTTTGGCGCCGCACCTCCTATGGCAAAATTCACTCGAGTCCGTCGTGCCCGGTACAGAGGGGCCATCGCCGCGTCAGGGTCGAGCTTCTCCAACAGTGCATCGGCAATCCCCCGCAACTGATCGAGCTGTTCGGAAGTTAGTGCGTCGATCACGTTCCGCCGGACGTTTTCCACGTGCCCGGGTGCGGTTTCGACAATTTTGCGCTGTCCCTCGTCGGTGAGCCGGGCGTTGGTTGCACGTCGATCCTCGGGGCACGGAAAGCGCTCCACCATTCCGCGCGCTTCAAGACGCTTTACAACGTGGGACAGGCGCGCCAGCGTGGCGCTCGTCTGGGCTGCCAGATCCGTCATCCTCAGCGTCTGACGGGGAGCTTCCGAAAGCATGGCGAGCACGTAGTACTCAAAGTTCGTCAGGTCTGCATCGCGGCGGAGCTGGGAGTCAAGCGCGTTCGGTAGCAGTTCGACCACCGTATACAGCCGTACCCAGGCAGCCAATTCATCTCTTGTAAGCCATTGCGTCTCCATGTTTTCATTCGTCCGCAAATTAGTTGTTGCAACAACCAACTTCAGTCGCTACTGTTTAGTTGAAGCCTCAACCAATGCGGCTACACACAAAGGAGACCGTTATGACTGCAGTAAGCATCCTCGGACAAGGCAACATGGGCTCGGTTATCGCCGGCATCGCTGAAAAGGGCGGCAATACCGTGCAGGTCCTCGGCAGTGGCGACATCGACAAGACCATTACCGGAGAGATCGTTGTTCTGGCTGTTCCGTACCCTGCCGTGCAGGAGATCCTGGCCCAGCGTGCTGAGCAGCTCGCCGGCAAGATCATCGTTGACATCACCAATCCGCTGAACTTCGAAACCTTCGACTCCCTGACCGTGCCGGCCGATTCCTCAGCCGCCGCCGAGATCCAGGCCGCGCTTCCTAACTCCAGCGTAGTGAAGGCATTCAACACCACCTTCGCGGCCACCCTGGCCGCGGGCGAGATTGCCGGGCAGCCCACCACAGTGCTGATCGCCGGGGACGACGCGGACGCGAAGACCCGGCTCGCCGGGCTCATCTCCGCCGCCGGCCTGCGCGCCATCGACGCTGGATCACTGCGCCGGGCACGTGAGCTGGAGGCAACGGGATTCCTGCAGATCGCCCTCGCCGCCGGTGAAAAGATCGCCTGGACCGGCGGCTTCGCCGTCAAGGCCTAAACAGGCAGTCAACCCGACTCCGCAGCTTCTTATTTTTTCGGGAGCCGGCCGGCTGATAGGCCGGCTCCCGGACCACGGGGGCGGCTTCCGTACCGAGAAGGAATTTACTCCAATGCCAGTCTCACCCGTCTGGCTGAACCATGCAGGACTCTTCGTCACCGATCTCGCCAGGGCCGAGCGCTTTTATGCCCAGGTCTTCGGGATGGACTGGGACACCCTCGCCGCCGATGACTTCGCCGCAGCCATGCGCACAGAATCCGGCAGTAATCCGCGTGACCGTGCGCTCAATAGCCTCATCGGCGACCTGGCCGCGGGCAGCGCCGAATTCTCCACCCGGTGGGCACGCCACAACGTCCGCTTTCACCGGACCGCCCGCAAGACCATGCGCAACCCGATCGTCGGCGAGATTGAACTCACCGGCG